>CAZDUC010000013.1:0-15570 GCA_964508585.1 uncultured Candidatus Saccharibacteria bacterium | reverse complement strand
AGAAACATGAGTAGTGATTTGAGCATCTCCGAGCTAGTCAAGAGAATCAGGGACTATCTCAAAAAGGCGCTGAGTGACCTCCAAATCGTCACGGATCATGAAGGCGCGAATGTGGTCGTAAGGGTTTGCTATCACAAGACGACAGGGGGAGTAACCCAGGTCATGAACTTGAACGCACAACAGAAGCGCGAAATCAAGATGGTTGCCAACAAACTGATACAAGAGTTCAGGTTGGCGATCAAGGCGATTTTTGACAACGGGACTCAGATGACCTGCCGGTTCTCCACGGTCTAGCCCAGCCTCGGCATCATGCCATCATGGCGACCCTTGTGGTCGCCATTTCTTTTTCTAAATAGTGATACTGTAGTATGCTTTCGAAATACCTATGCAAGAGCACTATCCAAAGTACATCACCATACAAAAAGCAGTAGGTGAGACACCGCTTGTGGCGGTTGAACGCCTACGGGAATCGCACGCGATTCCCGTAGGCGTTCCGATGGCATACGCAGGACGTCTCGATCCGATGGCGTCAGGGACACTCCTTGTCCTTATCGGTGACGAATGCAAGCGTCAGAACGCCTACCACTCCTTCGATAAAGAGTATCGCGTTGAAGTGCTCCTTGGTGCGTCTTCTGATACTGGCGATGTTCTCGGACTTATTCAAAACTCTACGGTACCAAAAATCACGGAGGCGGATGTACGACGCGCACTCACCTCACTTATCGGAGCACTTTCACTTCCCTATCCCTACTTTTCTTCAAAGACTGTCCGTGGAAAACCACTCCATGTATGGGCACTCGAACATCGACTGAGTGAAATTGACATACCCACCAAACACTCAAAACTTTACAAAGCAGTATTTGTAGGTCTACGCATGACGACACAAGAAGACATACTTCACACCGTACGAGCGAAGATTGAAACAATTCCTGAAGTACGTGAGGAAAGCAAAGCACTCGGCGCAGACTTTAGAAGGGACGCCGTGCGTGCTTCGTGGGATGCGTTTGAGGCACAATGCCCCAAAGCACTCCCCATCATCACCATGACCTGTATCGCTTCCTCAGGTACCTACATGCGTTCACTCGCGCTCGAGCTTGCAAAGAAACTTGGCACAACAGGACTTGCATACTCAATCCATCGAACACGCATAGGGAAATACATTCCCCTCTCTAAGCAATACGGATTTTGGATACGTGAGCTCTAGACTAGCACACTATTATGTGTTCTTGTGTTGATACTGCACGCAAAAGGGAAAATTGATTGACTTACATTACTATTTTTGATACTATCGCACCACTATGTCACAGGACAAACTTATAAAACTTATCTCAGTGGGTGACGCGAATGGCGTCGGTAAAGGTCATACCTATTACACACGAAAAAATAAAAAGAAGCTTGCTGATAAAAAGTTTTCATTCAAGAAATTCAACCCGATTGCGCAGAAACACACTGTTTACAAAGAAAAGAAATAAGAAAAACCCTGGATGCTTCGCATCCAGGGTTTTTCTTATTTTTCCTATTTCCCTTCCTCCGCTGGGTTGTACTTTCCCTGTTGTGCAAGACTATTCATCCGTGATCGGAAAAGAAGCATTTTTTGCGCTGAGGAAACATTCTCTGGCTTTCCCTGCCATGCCATCAGAACTGGTTCCTGGATTGCTCGAGAATATGAGAACGTAATCGGCCACGGCTGTTTGCCAAATCCGGCAATTGCATTGAGGTTTTCTGTAGCGCGCTTTGGCGTTTGACCACCTGAGAGAAAGACGATTCCGCCAACTTCACGAGGGACCGAGAGTTTAAAGGTGCGAAGCGTTGCTGAGGCAACATCATCGGATGAACTCTGTTCCTTGTGTGCATCACCTGCGAGTACCATACTTGATTTCAAAATCACCCCCTTCAGATCAACCTTGTACTTTTTGAGTACCGAAAACAGAGTAGTGAGTGCGCGCGTCGTCACTTCTTCAGCAACCTCGAGCGAGTGTGTGCCCGCAAAGATGACCTCTGGCTCTACAATAGGTACCATCCCCTGCGCCTGCGCAATGAGTGCATATTCTGCCATATGGGTTGCGTTGAGCTCGAGGCAGGCATCAGTCGGAATACCTTCATCAATGGTGAGTACGGCTCGCCATTTTGTGAATCGTGCGCCAATTTCGTAGTACTCCTCACATCGCGCTTCGAGTCCATCAAGTCCTCGTGTAATAACCTCGCCTGCAGACTCAGGAAGTGGTTTCGGGCCCATATCAACTTTAATCCCCGGCACAATTCCACGAGCGACAAGAATATCAGGAAATGGAATACCCTGATCAGTTGTCTCTCGTATGGTTGAGTCATACAAAATTACACCAGAGAGATACTCTTCAATTCCTGGTGCGGTGAATAAGAGCTCACGGAAATCTTGGCGATTACCTGACTGGTTTGGAAGGTGCGCTATCTCAAGTCGCTTCCCTGCAGTTGCATCACTCTCATCTGCAGCGAGGATTCCCTTTCCTGGTTGCATGAGCTGTGCAACAGTTGTATATAAATCGGTATTATTTCTCATATCAAAAAAGTGTAACATGGAAAACGGCATCAGTACGTACTCACTGTGTACATGCCACATGTGAAGAGCGCTATCGTATTGCTTGTCGAAAAACGTATATGCGCGTATAGTCGACCGATGACACACGATGAAACATGGTTACTCCGTGAAAAGTACGACGGCGAAAAAACCGAAGGTTTTTTCGCCGATTGCAACCGTCTCGAACTTGGCGAGCCCCTTGCCTACCTCATTGGCTCAGTCCCCTTTCTCAATACGACCATTTACCTCGATTCACACCCACTCATTCCACGCACGGAAACAGAGTATTGGGTGGAAAAAATAATCATCCACCTGCAGACACTTACCAATACCTCAATTCGCGTTCTCGACCTCTGTGCTGGATCTGGATGTATTGGTGTTGCTGTTCTCAAAGCAATCCCCTCGACAATCGTTAACTTTGTAGAAATCGATGACTCACATCACTCAACGATACGAAAAAACATCGAGAAGAATGGCATCAATCCAATCCGAACACACCTCTGCGGTGGCTCACTTTTTGAAAAGGTGCGAGGCACGTACGATTGTATTCTTGCAAATCCACCCTACATCGACATCACCCTCAATCGTGTCGATGCCGATGTCGTCGCATACGAACCCGCACTTGCGCTCTACGGTGGCAAGGATGGAGTAGCATTCCTTACCGACATCATTGCCCAGGCTTCAACATTTCTTACCCCCACGGGCATACTTGTCCTCGAGCATGAACCAGAGCATGTCGCATACATCCACACCATTGCTACCCAACATGGATTCGTTACGACGACTTTCCCTGATCAGTATGAAAAAAGTCGATACACACTTTTTTCTCGCGTAGTTCCTCAATCTATGCCACAATAACATAATCTATGGAATTACCACTTCCATCATTTGTCTATGTTGGTACTGAGGCGGTCTTTTTTATACTTCTCCTCGCATACGCTGTGCATGGTTCTTTTCTTTGCTACCACTGGTTTACGTATGGACAAAGTAGAGAGCTTTCACTCATGGCACTCAGTGTCTATCTTGTTGGTGGTGTAGTCCTCTTTCTCACACTTGGTGTTTCACTCAAACTACTATGATGACAGAAAAAATCCAACTTGATGATGATGAACAGGTACTCCTCCAGGTGCGCAAACATTGGTTTGTACTCTGTGTGAGTGTTTGCACAATCTTCTTTTCAGCTCTTATTCCACTTCCATTTTTTGCGGTCATTTCATACAGTACGCTCTTTTCCCACATGCCTTTTCTCAGCACACCACTCCTCATCAATATCTATACCGTATGGCTCATCCTCCACTGGATGACGCTTTTCAGCATTTGGACAAATTACTACCTCGACATATGGATTGTCACCAACAAACGATTCATTGCAGTTGATCAACGTGGTTTTTTCTCACGAAAGACGGCAAGTTTCAGACTTGACCGACTGCAAGACATCTCCGTCACCATACACGGTATCATTCCAACGTTTCTCAACTTTGGAACAATCACCATTCAAACCGCTGGTGAACAGGAGCAATTTACATGCACCGGAATGCCAAGCCCAACCGATATTAAAGCAACGATTCTCAATAAATCAGGCCCTCTCGTTCCACACACACCACCACAATCACATGCAGAAGTGTAGCGTACGTGCCTTGTGTTCAGAAAGGCTTTCGCATACAATCAACGAGTTATGAACAAGAAATTAAATACAGAGCCATACAAGGGCACCCGTGATTTCTACCCTGCCGATATGGCCATTGAGCGGTATATTTTTGATACCTGGGCGACAACAGCCGAACTCTTTGGCTTCGAGCGCTATGACGCATCAATCCTCGAGCCTTCAGAACTGTATAAAAGTAAAGGAGCAGAAAATGAAGAAATGGTGAACGAGCAAACGTACACCTTTACTGACCGAGGCGACCGTGAGGTGACGCTTCGTCCCGAGATGACACCTACTGTAGCTCGTATGGTAGCAGGTAGACGTCGTGAACTCTCCTTTCCTGTTCGTTGGTACTCAATTCCCAACCTTTTTCGCTACGAGCGCCCGCAACGTGGACGCCTCCGTGAGCACTGGCAACTCAACTGCGATATGTTTGGCTCTAATGATATCTCCGCAGATGTTGAAATAATCGCACTTGCATACAATGTCCTCAAAGCCTTTGGTGCGAACGATACAGATTTTGAAATACGTATTAATGATCGTGCGTTATTAAATGATATTTTTGCCCGAGAAAACCTTTCTGAAACACAATCCAAAGCAGTACTATCGCTGCTTGATAAGAAAGAAAAGATTGTAACCTTTACTGAAGACCTGTATACAATTATTGGCCACAACATCGCACTCCCCACTACTCATACAGAAAGTACGAAACTTACACAGGTCATGAATGGACTTTCTTCACTCAGCATCAACAATGTGACATTTTCACCTTCGACCGTTCGTGGCTTTTCCTATTACACAGGCACCATCTTTGAAATCTTCGACACTGATCCAAAAAATAACCGCTCACTCATCGGTGGTGGTCGCTACGATAATCTTACGTCGCTGTTTGGTGGTGAGCCAATTCCTGGCATTGGCTTTGGCATGGGCGATGTCACCATGCGTGACTTCCTCGAGACACACAATCTCCTCCCAAAGGACATCCACATCACCGCACCAACGCTCATCATTATCCCTACAGATTCATCACTCACTCTCGAAGGAGAAAAAATTGCACAATCATTTCGTAGTGCCGGTATTCGCACTTCGGTAGACATAAGCAATAAAAAAATTGCGAAGAAACTCTCATCAGCACATGATGCGGGCACTCGTTTTACCCTCGTCATTGGCGAGAATGAAACCACATCACAAACATTTACACTCAAAGAACTCGCCACAAAGAAAGAGACTCGAGGTTCACTTCAAGAACTTATTCAGACAATTGTGTAATAGTATGCGGTACGTTGTCTTTGATCTTGAAACACAGAATACTTTTAATGACGTGGGAAGCAATGACCCACGAGACCTTTCTATTTCGGTTGGCTGTGCGTACGACTCGGAAACTGACACGTACACCACAGTGGTCATTGATGACCTCAAGCAACTCTGGCCAGTCATTGAGCGTGCGGATGTGCTCGTCGGGTACAATAGCAACCACTTTGATATTCCACTCCTCAACAAGTACTATCCGGGTGATCTCACCAAGATGAAAAGTATCGACCTCCTTGCATCAATACGTGACTCACTCGGAAAACGCCTTAGGCTCGATTCAGTGGCACAAGCAACCATTGGAGCAAAGAAATCAGGAAATGGACTCATGGCGATTAAGTGGTGGCGGGAGGGTGATATTGCGTCAATTAAAAAGTACTGTAAGCAAGACGTGAAGGTTACCAAAGAGCTTTTCGAGTACGCACTCGCAAACAAAAAAGTCTTCTACAAAGATGGTGTCAAAAAGCGCGAGATTCTCCTCGATACTTCCGATTGGTGCGCTGATGCAGACTCATCCACCACCTTTTCCATGCCGTTTTAAATTTTGCATTCTCAGTACCCTCTCTATATGGTTGACGTCGGACGTCAACCATATTTACATACGATGCTCCTATTCTGGCATGCGGGGTGATTGTTAAGCAGGCGTCGACATCAAAAAATGGTCGATTTCGAGAAGTTGTCCATCACCGTCAACACTCTTACTCGGGCGACCTTCCGAGAAAATGCGCAATACTATTCTGTGATGGTTCACTCATGTCGGTGATGAGATACTCCTTTTTAAAAATTTCACGCTTTATTTCTCGAGCACACTCCTGCTGGAGAGTACTCACAAAATCAGCTGGAATACTGTCTTTAGGAGTACGTACCACAATCCTCATGTATATCTTAAAACTCTCAATATCTTCGACTTCAATTTTCATTTTTCGAGTTATTCGTTTCAGTACACGAGCAAAGAGCTCAATTTCTTTTTGTGACAAATTGAGTACAGAGTTGTAATATGCAAGGATAAGAAAATATTGTTTTGAATTATTTATTTTATTGATAGCATCTTCGGAATTCGTTTCTGCTCTCCAATCATCATCGATTATTGTTTCTATTTGATTTTGATCGGGGTTCCATACAAATCGTTTGTTTTGACCTACTGAAACAGAGGCTTCATGTGTGTCATCTTGTTGTAAATTAAAATATTCAATCACAAACGTGTGCATCCGTATCACAATCTCAACCATCTGAAGATACTGTTGCTCAATAAATGGGCGTGCATCTCGTTTCGTCACGGGCACCAATCCCGCTTGAACAACATACCCATATTCCTCACCCCGATATTCTGCATGTTGCAAAAGTTCATTCACACCAACATCGTCTTTAAAATGCTTTCTGTGTGAGGCAACGAATTCGAAGGTGAACGGATTTATTTCAGCATCAACAACGAGAAACACTCTACTGATGCCTCCACCAAGAATTCTGGTTTCTTCACGCACATTCACTTGTGAGTATGGCGTATCTTCACCCCACATGCGCTGTCTGTCTTTTTTGGTGAGTCTTGTTTTCTTAATCATGTAGACAGAATACCAATCTTTCTCAATATTTCAATGGTCTGCGGGCGGGGCAACATTTCCTGCCGAGACTTCCTGATAATCTACCATACCTTGTCCGAGCTCTATCCTTGGGACAATATGCTTCACAACATGCAACATCATTCGTCGCACATGTTACGTATTACTGTCGTCGTCATCGGGCATACCCCACTGCCAGCGGGGCTTTTCGCCCTTCTTGTAACAGAGTGTAACAAGTACAATGACATACAAGAGCGTGCGAAAGAGGAATGCTATTTGGGGAACTCCAGGATCAAGAAATGGCGAAGCAATGAAAAAGAAATCGACTCCAAGGACCATGAGAAACCCGAGAATAATGACCCACCCCTGCCACGTCGCGGGTGTCCACCCCCACCCATAGAGCTTACGCTTAAACCAAAGACGTTCGGGGTTATCCTTAAGATACGTACTGTATTTTTCAAACATATTCATGATGATGTGATGAGAAGATTGCGACTGAGTCATGCTTGTACGGTGAATAGAAATCTGCAGTTTTGACAAAGAAGTTTGCCAACAATTTTGCTCCTACCCAAAAAACGCGACGAAGAGGACAAAACAAGCGAGAATGATTCGATACCAAATAAATGGCCAGAGTGAATGATTTCGAATGAATGTAATCATAAAGTGAATTGCACAGAGCCCGACGACAAACGCAACCCCAGCACCAAGTATAATCGGCATCCATGCTATTTCACCGGAAGACGTGAGTAACTCAAGCATCTTCTTTGCTCCAGCACCAACAATGACAGGAATGGCGAGTAAAAATGAAAATCGCGCTGCGTCGCTCCGATTGAGCCCGAGGAGCATTCCTCCAGCAATTGTCGATCCAGATCGCGACATCCCTGGTATGAGCGCGAGTACCTGAAACAAGCCAATCTTAAAACCTGTTGCAGTATCAATCTCTCCAGTATGAAAATTATTTTCATAGACATATTCTGCATACATAAAGAGACCCGAGCCGAGGATGAGCACCACGGCGACAAGGACTGGGTTTCGAAATGCCATTTCCATGTACGACTCAAGAAGTAATCCAAAAATGACTGCGGGAATGGTACCAACGGCAATCGCTTTCACAATGAGAAAATCTTTCTCATTTACCGGGAGTCTTCCAAGTTTCCGAAAAAGTGTCTGAAATAAAATAAAAATCTCATCATAAAAGTAGACAAACACCGCGAAAGCAGTCGCGAGATGGAGGACCGCATCAAACGCAAGCGAAGACACATCCTCAATACCAAATACGGAGTGAATGAGTACGAGGTGTCCTGTCGACGACACTGGCAAGAACTCAGTCACTCCCTGCACAAACCCCAGTACAATACTTGCAATACTATCCATAGTGCAAACAGTATAGCATGAACGCTTAAATGCTATGATATACTCATCCGTACAAAGGTACTCGCTCGAAGTAGCCAGTGCACAGAAGCGAGTCACGTAGGGAGAACATTAGTCAAATAATCTGAGGAGGTGAGGCACCTGTTGTTTCAAACGACGCACATAGACCACAGTGCGTATAGACACACATCAGTGCCCATACACCTCGTTCACATAAGATAATCACATATGTCAGAAGAAACCACCACAAGACAACCGTCTCGAAATGCATTCTTAGTACCAATCGCCATCGTACTGTCAGCAGCACTCATAGCTGGGGCTATCATATACAGTGGTGGTAAACGTGGTAGTACGCCAATTCAGGTAGGTAATAACCCGCAACAACAGCAACAGACAAAAGATATTGAGATTGCTCCCGTCACTGAGGCTGACCATATTTATGGAAATCCAAATGCACCAATTATGATTGTGGAGTATTCAGACTTCGATTGCCCATTCTGTAAGAACTTCCATGAAACCATGCAAAAAATTATGGAAACCTATGGAACAGATGGAAAAGTTGCTTGGGTGTATCGACACTTCCCGATTGCACAGCTTCATCCAAATTCACCAAAAGTCTCTGAAGCATCAGAGTGTGTGGCGAGCCTCGGAGGAAATGATGCGTTCTGGAAATTTGCAGACCTACTCATTAGCGACCGTGGGACGAATGAACCGACAAACATCAAGAAACTCCCCGAATACGCTACACAAGCAGGTGTCGACGTAACAAAATTCAACGAGTGTGTAGCGGCTGGTACATTTAAGCAAAAAATTGAAGATGCGATTCCCCTTGGCATTAAGGCTGGTGCAGATAAGGGTACACCACACTCTGTCATGATGGTTGGTGACCAACAGGGTGTCATAAATGGCGCACAACCATACGCGACCGTCAAAAGCATGATTGATACGATGCTCAGCCAAATTGAGGGTGGTGCGGAGTAGCTAAAGCCTATCTCGAAGTTCTGACACAAGATGACAGTAGGACGAAACTTGTGGATCACATGGCGCGTTTAAAAACGCGCCATGTGCTATTTCAAGCCCCACACGGACGATTTCCTTTTTCAATGTTTCTATTTCTTCTTCGGTAATGACGTATGTCTCTTCGTGAATCTTCCCCTTCTCATCTGGCTCAATAAATGAGAGCGTGCCCGTACGCGAATACAACCGTTCATCCCCTGAGAGTGAGAGAATGAGCGCATAGAACGTGAGCTGACGCTTGTAGTCACCATTCGAATCCTTTGTCGTCCCCTCAATGTATCCACGAGTCCGTGGCTTCCCTGTTTTGTAATCGACAACACGAGTGAGCATACCGTCGGTATCAAAATCGAGCCGGTCAAACATCCCCGTGAGCGGAATTTTTGGAAGATACGGGTCACCTGTTTCAAGAAATACCTGCAATTTATACTCTTCTCTTGTTTCGTGGGGAAGTGAGCCATGTATAAAATCAAGGTATGAAATGAGTACCTCAAATCCCTGTGCGTGGTGTCGCACATACTCATCATGTGTAATGGGTAACTTCCCCAATTCTCGCTCCAAGTAGCCTTTTATCGTGGTTACGTTTGGGAGTGTCCCCTCAGTATGCCTGTGTCGGAAGACACTCTCGAGCACACCGTGAAGTGCGGTGCCGAATTGTGCATTCTCGGGCTGTATTTCGGGGATGTGGAGTACGTTGCGGTAGAGATAATCCCAGGGACATCGAAGGTAGTTATTGAGTGCTGTTGCTGAGAGCCCACGTTCTAACATGACATGAGTCAAGAGTGCGGTATCAATCGTTATAACCGATTGCTCGATTCCAATACTCTCTCCTGGATTAAACAATTCCTCAACGGCACGAACATCTGCTTCCCTTATGAGCGTGTCACCAATCCCTTCAAGAAGACGTGTTGGGAGGAGTGAACGACCTTCGGCACTTGTCAGAGATGAACTGAGGTAAAGACCCACTTTTGCGCGTGTCAGTGCCACGTAGAGCAGTTTTCGTTCATCATCGAGCGAATCGGTTGCGTGGGCGCTCACGTGACGGGTAATGGGAATCGTAAAGTATTCAGCGTGCGTTTTTCCACCCCACTTCGAATCAATGAGGTGGGGGATAAAGACATGCTGAAATTCAAGACCTTTTGCTTTATGCGCAGTCATTACTTGCACGGATGCAGTTCCAGCATGGATGTACGGTGCGTTGAGTGCAATACCATGAAGAGTACATTGAGAGAACATCTCCTCTACATCACGAAGTGTTGCAACCTTCCCCTGATGCACCAATGTCTCGACTTCATCATAGAGCCGACGAATAACTCGACTTCCTTCAAAAGGATCGTGCGCAACCGCGTGGTCAAAAAAGCCACTCTCCTTGAGTAGGTACTCGAGGACCCGGTGTGGCGCCTCGGTCTGCATGCGGTCACGCGCTGAGGTGAGTACGTCTACGAGACACGTTACTGCTTCAATACTGGAAACTCCAATAGATTCAAGAAATGCCGTATCAGAGACAATTTGTGCGAGAGGCATACGATATGAACGCTGTTGTGTGATGCGTACGAGGTCAGGCGTACTAATGTTGCTGTACCGCGCATGCAACAACTCAAACAGTGGACGTTCATCACTCGGGTTTGTCACTGCACGGAGAAGTGTACGTACGTGCGTGGTAATTGGGTGTGTGAGAATGTCACTATCTGCAGATGATGCAACTGGGACACCCTGTTTTCTAAGCTCGGAAGCACACTCCTCAACTTCTCTATTGGTACGGGCAATAATCGCAATCTCGTCAGGTGATATTCCTTCCTCAATCAGTTTTTGTACCTGTTGCGTAAGATATGAGGACTCAACCGCTTCGTGACTAAACGTACGTCGTTCAATACACGCACTTTCCGTTCGAACTGCATGTAACGGTACCCTGAGTGCTGAAGCAGGCCCCTCCTCTGTCGTAATGAGTTCATGTGAAAGATCAAGAATGTCCTGCGCTGAGCGATAGTTTTTCGTGAGTGCAATCGTCGTTGTGTGTGGAAATTTTTCTTCAAAGAAAAGAAAATTCTCGAGTGAGGCTCCCTGAAAGCGATAGATAGACTGCTTTTCATCACCCACAACGAAGATGTTTGGACGCTCGTGGAATGAGGAAAGAAGTTCGAGGATTGCGTTTTGACTTCCATTCACATCTTGGTGTTCATCGGCGAGTATGTACTGGTATTGCTCTTGGAGTGAACGAAGCATGTCTTCACTATGTCCAAGAGCTTGTACGGTCTCAAAAATCATATCGTCAAAATCAACAAGACAGTCTTGCGCAAGCGCCGATTCGTACGCACGGTAGATAAACAGGAGTTCGCGATTTTTCTTAACCGATTTTTCTCGGTCGACATATTCACTACGTACCTTCCCTTTGTGCGCACCTTTCTCATGGAGTTTTGGTGTGGCGTCGAGCACCCCCTGCTGTGCATCAATGATTTCTGAGAACTTGTCGGGAGTAATGTACTCGCGTTTCATGTGGGAAAGCGCATGCATGATGGGCGAAATGTAGAACTGGGGATTGCCTCGGGGACGAAGGAGTGTGACAGATGGAGTCGCGAGAATTGATTCAATGAGAGTAATTTTCTCAAGATCTGAGATGGGACGCCCGCCCACCGCTCGAGCATAGGCATCAGGGTATGCACGGATGAGTTTTCCCGCAAATTCATGAAAGGTGTATAGAGGGACGCGGTAGGCAGGAGCACCAATATAGGACGCCAGGCGCTCGCGCATCGCGCGAGCGCCTGATTCTGTGAATGTGAGAGCAAGAATATTCTCCGGCTTCATGTCGGTCTGTCGTAAAATATTTGCAATGCGAAGGGTGAGAATCTGTGTCTTTCCTGTCCCTGGCCCCGCAATGACCATCACTGGTCCTTCAATGGTATCTACTGCCTTTCTTTGCTCAGTATTAAGTCGTCCGTATGCTTCAAGAAAAAGTGTTTCGTGCATAGGCTCTAGTATACATAAAAAAGCCTTATTTTCTTATCCACATGCAGGCATATTGACAATATCAACTTATGTGTTGTACAATGGATATTAGAAAATTTTGTCGTTGGAGAGATATCATGTGCAGATACGACTGTAGTCGAGCAAAAGAACTGTTAGAGAAAAATGCTGGCATGCTACAAACATGTGCTCCGGTGGAAGGAAAAAGAGGATGTCTATTTTTTAAGAGCGGTCGTTGTACACGTCTCATTCTGGTCGATTGTCACCCGCTTCGAGATTGTGTAGATATACACCTCAGAAGTAAAAAGAATGGAAATGGGCACAAACACAAACATTGAAGTAAAGTAGTGACCTGGGTGGTCACCTCGCGAGTATACGCTCTCAGAAAAAGCTTCGGCATTCTGGGGGCTTTTTCATTACATAACAACAAACTCAGCCGGCGGTATTTCTACCCACCGGCTGTTACTTCTTCGTCTGCCCTAATCATTTTTGAAACACCCCTTCTTGGTCATTTGTCTGTACTTTTCTTTTTCAGACAGTCCACTGAACTTCAAATTTGTACAATCATCTGCATGGCGATTACTCGCTGCAGTTCCCATTGCTATGAGCCCTATAGTCGATGCCCCTACTGACATCATTTCGACACAGCCAGCACAGCATGTGAGTGCTAAGAGCATTACAAATACCTTCTTCACCTTTGTTTCCTCCAGATTGAGTTGGTAAGATTACCAATTTGACTATACGCATGTTACAGAAAATTGCAAGTGGGGTTATGCACGGGGTGTGGATTGGGAACTATGGACACTGACACGACGCCCCTACGGGCGCCGTGTCAGTGTCCTCTCTCTCCTCCTACTCCTCCTGCAAAAACCCTCCCGCTTGATGCCCCCAAAGTCTGGCGTAGGTTCCACCCGCAAAAACAAGGGTATCATGTGTCCCGTCTTCAATGATGGTTCCGTTTGCAATCACAATAATCCTGTCCATCTCGCGGAGTGTTGAAAGACGGTGTGCAATTGCGATAACCGTCTTCCCCACCATGAGCTCGTGGAGTGCTTTTTGAATTGCGACTTCACTCTCACTATCTAGTGCACTCGTTGCTTCGTCAAGAATAAGGATAGGTGCATTTTTAAGCATTGCACGAGCAATCGCAATACGCTGTCTCTGTCCACCAGAAAGTTTCACCCCTCGCTCACCCACAAGCGTATCGTACCCCTCAGGAAATGCACTGATGAATGCATGTGCTTGCGCACGTTTTGACGCCTGCATCACCTCTTCAAGGGTTGCATCTGGTTTTCCATACATAATATTTTCCTTCACAGTTCTATGAAAGAGCTGAGATTCCTGTGGCACAATAGCAATCTGTGAGCGGAGTGAATCTTGCGTTACACTCGCAATGTCTTGGCCATCAATGGAAATTGATCCCGATTGCACATCGTGTTGTCTGAGAAGAAGCGATACCAAGGTTGATTTCCCTGCACCGCTCTCACCCACGAGTCCAATGCGTTCACCAGGCTTAATGGCGAGATTAAAATCAGTGAATACAGGATTCTCATCATAGGTAAAATCAACATGTACACACTCAATTTTCCCCTCGAAGACATGGAGTGGGAGTGAACCTTGTGTATCTAAAATATCGTACGGAACTAAAATATCATTCAATCCTTCTTCAATTTCACCATACCGACGCACGAATCCATTGATACTCATGCCAATAAATACGAGTGTACTCTGTATACCCATCATGAGTGTGGTAATCATAACCATCTCTCCAACAGTGATTGCGTTCTGCACCCAGAGATTGACCGCTATATAAAGTATTCCTGCTTCAAATGCAACAATTATGATGTTGTTAATCAGCAATCCAAACTCACTAATTCGCCACTGTTTAATATTGAGACGACGCATCATATTTATATGTTCATCAAATAGACGCTTTTCATCTTCCATGCGCGCATACTGACGAACCGTTGCAATATTTGAAATTGCATCGACGGCATACCCACGAGCTCTTGTTGCTTGCGCGGAAAACTCCACCATGTGTGGTTTCCGATACTGCGCAATGAAGATATTCAACGGTACCAATATAGCAATGAGAAGTACAAACAGAATACCGGAGATAAGACTCGTTGACCAAATATAGACAGCGGTAATAACGAGTGAAAGTATTGAGGGATAGTAATTCCACAATAACGCTTCAAAAAGTGACTGAACCCCCTCACTCGCATGTGAAATTTTACTTGAAAGTGAGCCGGCAAATCGGTTTGAAAAATACGCGTGGCCATGATGCGCCAAGTAGGAAAATAGTGTTGTGTATGATGTTGCGTTTGATCGGCTTGTCCACTCCATACCAAACACACCACTTATACGCCACAAAAGGAACATGGTGCCGACCGCAACAGGAAACAAAAACACCCAAAACCATACCGTGCTGATGTCTGCAGTCCCTGCGGTAACACCCTGCGCGTTATCAATAATAGAGCGAAAGAGGTATGGAATACTTGTTGAAATTACTTGCGCTACACTCACCACAATAAGTCCGCCGATGAGCCATCGTGTATGAAAACCTGAAATGTATCGCATAAACGCAAACGGCCGGCTCAGGACCGGTGGTATTTCTTTTTCATTCGTTTCTGTATGCATACTAATATGTATTTAGACGTAGTATACGCGCTTTTCTTGCATAAAAAAACGGCAACACAGTGTGTTGCCGGCTTTTGAAGCGCCAAAGCGCTTAGACTTGTGTGGTTTCGATGTTCTCGGGTTGACGTGGAAGCCAAACAGGTCCACATGATGCACCCGCTTGCGGAACCTCGTGAATGTACACCACCTGGCCATTAACCACGACCGAATCGACACAGGGGCGATCGTAATGAAATTCGCACGCACTAATGAAGTGGTTGGGCATATCCTGAATGCCACGAGTTTCATCATGCAAGAGAGGATGGATGCCCACGGCTTCTTCAACACGTTTTTGCACCACAATCGAGACAGTGCCCCGAGGTACTATTACTGCATTTACTGCCACGAAAAAATTATTCAATGCTTTTCTCCTATGAACACTCTGTAGATTCAGAGACTCGCGGGATTATAACACGCGATTTTGTAATGTCCAGAGCCATATCCACAAATTCGATGTGGTACTATTACGCTCATAATTTAAT
>CAZDUC010000012.1:0-15746 GCA_964508585.1 uncultured Candidatus Saccharibacteria bacterium | reverse complement strand
AAAAAACCCTCGGCGTGAACGCCGAGGGGTAATATTTTAAAGATCTTTTTTGTACTCTTCCCAAAGAGGAAGCCATTCGTCACGGATGACAGACAAAATGATCTGATCGTGCCTTTGTCCGAAACGATACAGTCGACTCCGAAGTCTTGCATCGACTTTGTATCCACACTTCTGACTGTATGCGGAAGATCGTCCATTGAAACCGAAAGCTCGCGATTCAATCATTTCCAGTCCAAGCGTGTTGAAGGCATAGTCCAAAAGAATCATCTTGGCGTCGGTTCCGTAACCTTTGTTTCTGTATGCTTCATCAAAGATGACAGAGCCGGTTTCAGCGGTGCGATGAATCGGGTCAATTCGATGCAAACCCATCGTGCCAATCAGTACTCCATCAAGGGTACAGATCGCGACAGTGACATCTTTTCCGTCCGGCTTCTGTTTACTCCTGATCCAGTCTTCTTCACATCCCAACCCTTTCGGATCGGTATACAAAAGAAAGTTGTATGAGTCAGGATGGTTGATGCCTCGATAAATAACCGGCGCATCCCCAATCTCGAGTGGGCAGAGCATGGTTTTCTTACCCTTGCGCCAAAACACGCGATTCGCTTTAGTTTCTTCAGTCATGATGAGCTCCTTTGATTGCTCGGTTGGCGTTCATAAAGAACAAAAACATCTTGCTGTTAGGCAAGATGTTTTCATTTCACAAAGTAAAATAAGGAGATTTACGAAGTCATAACATATTGCCTATACAGGAACCGAGATACACATGAAAGTCCCATCTGTACTGGGTTCTTACAAGTGAACATGGCGGAATTAATTTCCGCAGTCCACACAGGTGATTCGGTTGTATAAGCGAAATGTCGCATATTTATACGATACAAGTTATATTGTAATCTGTCAATAGATTGTACCAAACCCGTTCACTTCCCCCGTTACAGTAGTTTCTCTCCTATTTTTCTGCGAGGAGTTTTTTGAGGGGTGTCTTCACGAGTGTAAAGGCGATGTAGTATGAAAAGAGGACGGTAACAAAAAGAATTCCTACGCTGGTGTAGAGTGGCATCACCGCAAACGTGAAAAGTGAAAATGAGAATAGATATGTATTAAGCAGGTAGGCAATCACGTGTGCAATACCGTACGAGATACCGGTGGCAATGAGGATGAGAGCACCTGCTTCTGCGCAAAAGAGTATCGCAATCGTGCTCGTCTTCATACCAAACACTCGAAGAACAAGCACGTCGCCCTTTCTCTCATACAGTGACTGACCCGTCATCACGAGGACGAGCATGAGCCCGAGTATGATACTTGGAATACCAATACTCTTTACCACAAGCACAATCGTGCCAAGAATTGTATTTACCGTTTCGAGTATCTTGCTCGTCTGTATTGGAATGATGTTCGGGAACTTCGCCCCAAGTTGTGTCTCAATATCTTTCTCCGTTTCGGTTCCCCCCTCCACGGTGCCAAAGTACGTCGTTGGAAAATCCTCGAGTACATCTGGGGAAAATACCATGAAGAAAAATGGAGTTCCTTGCGATTTGTCTGCTTCGTGGATACTGGTCACTCTGGCCTGTACGGTAAGTCCCTGAACAAATACGGTAACCGTATCGCCAATTGCAACACCACCAACCTCTTCACCAAATGATTGTTCAAAGGAAACGGCGCCCTGTGCTTCACTATCGCCATGCCACACACCAGTCGCAACTGACTCACCTCGAATCAGGGTGTTTCTGTACGTCATATTAAATTCTCGGGTGATTCCCCTATCGCTTGATTGTGTCAAATCACGATCATTGATACTGAGCAGTCTCCCCCGCACCACTGGGTACTCGATGAACGTCGGTCCTGCTATTTTTTTCACCTCTTCGAGCTGTGACGGAGTGATGTCAACGAGGTACAGTGCGGGAGCAGATTTTGTGATTGTTTGTTGTATGTTGTGGACAATATTTTCTTCAATTGCAGCGACAATAAAGACTCCCGAGAGTGCGGTCATGATGGAGGCAGACGTAACCACCGTCTCCAATCCTCTCCATTTCAAAAATGAGACGATGCTTGAAAATAAAAATGACGTGTGTCGTCGCACTGAGTACAGATACGCAATAATGCTGTACGAGATAACACAGTACAAGGAGAAGAGCACGACAAGCGCTCCCACCGCATACACCGCGAGCGTAACACTACTCGATATGCCATACAGGAGCACGCCAAGAAACAGCGGGAGTGGAAGATACGCAAGAAAGGTGTAGAGGTGCTTTCGTGGGGAATCAACGACGACGTTTGCGAGTAACTGTTTGGGAGTGACGCTCCGGAGCGAGTAAAAAAATGGAACTGAGGCGATAAGGGTAAGCAACACCCCGCTCACGCCACCAATGAGCAGTACCGGCACCAACGGCGTCGCAGAAATCTCTCCTGCGATGTACTCTGAAAGCATTGGGAGTACGTTCGTCACGCTGTACCCACCCACGCATGCGCCGAGTGCCCCCGCCACAAAACCGATCGCCCCTAAGATAATCGAATACACACTCTGTATCTGCATCGTTGTTGCACCATACGTCTTCAAGAGTGCAATCGTCTTTTTAAACCGTGCCAATATGTACGCAAGGTTGGCGCCAATATTTACCGCAACAAGAAAGAGTGCAATTGCAAGTACGATGCCTGCAAAATCACTCACTGAAGAAAGCCCACGGACAAAATTATTTGGCCCGTCGCGTGCGTCATCGAAACGGAGTGTATTCTCCTGTGCGTACGCCTTCAGCTCTGCGAGCTGATCTTTTGAAAAAGGATTTGTCGCATCTTCTTTTACAAAGACCGTATAAGAAATTCGACTCTGTGTCAGATCTATCCCCGAAGTGAGAAGATCGTCTTGTGACAGTAGTACTCTCGGGCTAAATGAGACTCCAACCGACACAGCGTCTGGCTCCTTACGAATTATGCCTGCAATAGTAAACGAGGTGTCGCCAAGAAATACCGAATCACCAACAGTGAGTCCGAGTTTATCCAAAAATGTTTTCTCTGCGTAGAGACGATGCTCTCCGACAATAAAGGGAAGTTCCCCCTCAATTTCCATCTTCCCATAGAGCGGAAAACTTGGCTCAACGGCTCGTATACTTGCCGCCACCGAAGACGTGCTCGACGCAGTACGGAATACCGCTTGCACGCCATACTGCGTGGTGACCGTGTGGCCACGTGTCCGTAGATCTGCAAAAAATTCATCTGTGCTATCAATAGGGTTTCCACTATTCATGACTACATCAGCTCCGATGAGGGTCTTCCCCTCCTCAATGAAGTACGAAGACAGGCTTCTTGAGAGTGACACGACGGCGCCAAATAAAAACGCCCCAATGACAAGGCTACAAAACGCAAGGAGTAGGTACTTGTATGAACGTATGAAGATTATTTTTACAAAATACGCAATCATGTTTTACGGTGATATGCATCGAAGCTTTCCATTTTCAATTTCGTAGATAACGTCCATTTGCGCTGCAATACTCATGTCGTGGGTAATGATGATAAAGGTCTTCTTATGGTCTTTGACGGTCGTTAAAAAAAGCTCGAGTATTGCTTTTCCATTTCGCGCATCCAAATTTCCCGTCGGTTCATCTGCAAAAATTATTTCACTCCCCGAAGCAAGCGCTCGCGCTATAGCAACGCGTTGCTGTTCACCCCCGGAGAGCGTGGTGGGCATATTGTCTTTTCGTGGTGTGAGATTAATCTTCTCAAAGAGCTCATCTACGAGTCTGGTGTCGACCTCATTGCGAATCGCAAGGGGGAGCATGACATTTTCATATGCGGTAAAAAACTGTACGAGCTCAAATGCCTGAAACACAATACTAATTTTCTTGTTCCGAAAACGTGCAAGTTCTTTTTCGGTAAGTGTTGCGATATCTACCCCATCGATGTATACCTCGCCAGAAGTCGGCTTATCCAAGCCAGAGAGGATCGATAGTAACGTTGACTTTCCTGACCCAGATGGACCAATAATTGCGACCCGTTGCCCTGTCTCCACGGTAAGACTGAGGTCTTTCAAGATTGTTACCATATTCTCTCCATCTTGAAACGTCTTTGAAATATTTTTGACCGTAATCATGTGTCTGATGATACCACAGAAGGCCATGGTACAATTTCATCCATGATATCAAAACGAGCGGTGTGGTATGGGGTGGGTGTACTCGGTATGTGTGTTTTGATTATTCTCTTTTTCACCATGAGAACTGCCTCGGAAGATACCGAAGTGAGCATTGTACCCACAAACGTGCTCAATGATAGTTCCAAAGATGCATCATATACCATCATTGCTTTTGGCGATTCCCTCACAGCGGGGTATGGCGTCTCTCTCGAGGAGAGTTATCCGGCGATGCTCGAGAGAGCTCTTCGTGAGCGAAACCTAGATGTGCGCGTCATCAATATGGGAGTCTCTGGCGAGGTGACCACTGCTGGAGTTGAACGTGTTGATTTCATTCTTTCTCAGAAACCATCACTTGTCCTCCTCGGACTTGGCGCAAACGATATGCTTCGCGCTTCCTCTCCACAGATTGCGAGAACAAACATAGAGACCATAGTGCGACGCCTCACTGATGCGCAGGTACCGGTCATACTGCTCGGTATGAAATCTGTTGCAAGTAATGGTGATACGTATCGAGAGGAGTTTGATCCCATCTACCCTTCTCTCGCTCTCCAATACCGTATTCCCCTCGTACCATTTTTCTTGGAAGGTGTTGCCTTAGATCCAGCACTCAATACACGTGACGGCATTCACCCGAATGCACTCGGGTATGAAAAAATCGTTCGTGAAAACATTTTGCCTATTCTCCTTCCCGTCCTCGAAGGAATTCTTCGTGAAGCAGCGTGATAATGAGCCAACCTACCTCACCCCTTTCTGAATTGCTTGAGCTACAGCCAACGCGTCGTCCTTGAGTGGGTAATACATACAGGTAATTGCCCGGTCTTCAGGCCACCCATGTGATACGGCACTTGTAATATACGTACTATTATCGTCAATAAAAAAACCATTCGTTGATGGGATCACCAGTTGAGGATACTTTCTTGTGATTAGAAAACCGGAGGGGTCTCGAGAAAATGCGGACAGTTCCTCCGCTGTACAGATCTCAAGCCCCCGACGAAAAGTTTCTTCATTTGCTGTTGGGTACACAGAATGCATTACTTCAATCACCTGTTCATCAGTCATTCTTTTCTCTGCTCTTTCTTGAAATGCTGAGATAATCTTCCCCCAGCCCTCTTGGCATATCGTTGGCAACTCTGCGAGCTCAGGATTCATTGCCTCTTTCATTTTTTTATACTCCACTTCACTTGCAGCGGTCCAGAATCCGACAGTATTACCATGTACGAGTAATGTTGTTATAATTGAATGTATCCAAGGATGTGCGTAATACACAGTTTTCACTGGGTTCAGTGGATTAGTATCTACATGACTATTCATGACAACTCCCTCAATATCAAAAATAAAATACTGATCTTTCACTTTCTCTAATAACGCTCTCATTTCTTTTTCAAATTCCTTGTACTCTGAAGAAACGATAGTTTCTGCAATACTATCAAAAACTGCTTGTATACGGCTTCGGAATGAAGCATCTCCATCATCATAAGGATCAGGAATCAAAGCAGAAATATCCGACAATGTGCCAATCTGAGATAATCTCGATGCTTCAAAAATATCTCTTGGAATCAATCTCTGTGCTGGCTCACTGTCGAATGTGTTTAGTGTTTCCATGATTTTCATTTTACTTTCAAAAAAATACCTCAGTACCTTACCAACGTTGTCTGCTTCGTATCGGCATGTAACGAACATCCAGATCCTTGTGCATACTAAATTTCATTTGTTCCACGAAAGCTTGGGGTGTCATCCATATTTCTCTCACAAGACCATGACACTCTATTCATATGGTATCACAAGAGAGCAATACGACATTAGTCCAAGTTCAATTACTCAAAAAGATAGTGTTTTGCCTCATAGAAAGTAGATATCAAACATGAATATATACGCCATTTTTTGGAATACATGTCAATACATTAGTTGACATTTTAAATAAATTATGGTAATAATATACCTCTGTATGTTACAAGATTTTTCCTACATTCTCCTGTCTCTCCTCACTGTATTTTTTGGTGTGGTGTGCTTTCGTGCTTTGGATGCGCTCGCATACAAGGCTGTGCTCATATTTATTGTGCTCATCATATTATCAAACACCTCTGCCCTACTCTATGGACGACACGTACTCAATGAAGACATATGAAATTATTTTTTCACAGTTTTTTCCACTCACCTGCGTTCCGGAGCAAACTCCTGGTGTACGTTTTTCTCTACATCGTCCTCATCGCAATCATTGCATCTGCATTTCTTCTCGACCCACAAGAGACCGAGGCGTTCGCTATTGTTCGTCTCATCATCATCTGTTTTGCATCACTTCTCCTCACGAAGTATTTTCTCTACATGTTCTTAAGCCCCTGGCACCACGTTTTTGACATGCACCGAATGAAGCGGGCACAGCGAAAACATAATACCTATGCACCGCTCGTGAGTATTCTCGTACCTGCATGGAACGAAGAAGTTGGCGTCATCACTACGGTTGAAGCGCTTTTACAGAGTACGTATAAACATATTGAAATCCTCGTTATCGATAATGCATCTACAGACAATAGTGCAAAAAACATTCACGCGCTCATTGCTCGTCATAAAGCGTCCACAAAAAATGATGCCCGACGTATTGTCGTCACATACGCGTACGAAGGTACTCAAGGAAAAGGACATGCTCTCAATCACGGCCTCCATATTGCAAAGGGAGATATCATTATGTCTATTGATGCTGACTGCTATGTTCCTCCTAAGACGATTGAACAGTTTGTGAAGTACTTTCGTGATCCTTCTGTTATGGCTGCCGTGGGAAATGTGCGCATCGGAAATACCGATACGGTAATCGGAGTCGTGCAATACCTTGAGTTCCTCTTCTCTTTCTACTTCAAGAAAGCGGAGTCACTCATTAACACCATCTACATCATCGGTGGTGCTGCTGGAGCTTTCAGACGAGAAGTGTTCGACACTCTCGGCCCATACAGCACAACCAATATCACCGAGGACATTGAGCTTTCGATGCGTATTCAAGCAGCAGGAATGCGTATCGTCTACGCGCATGACGCGTACGTGTACACCGAGGGCGCGGTCACCCTCCAGGGCCTCATGAAGCAACGGTTGCGTTGGAAACGTGGTCGTTTCGAGACACTCATGGAGCATCGATACATGTTCTTTAGTCGACAGAAACACCACAACA
The DNA here is from genome assembly GCA_964508585.1 of uncultured Candidatus Saccharibacteria bacterium. Taxonomy (GTDB): domain Bacteria; phylum Patescibacteriota; class Minisyncoccia; order Phycocordibacterales; family UBA918; genus Damh-18. Next base: position 8,469 of record CAZDUC010000012.1, on the reverse strand, counting down.
AGCTCCTTACCTGGATACTCCTCCCTCTCACCATGATTGGCGAGATGCAGCTTGCATTTGAGATCATCTTTCTCACTTTCCTCTATATATTTTCATTCATGACACATGACTTCACCTCATTCTTCTCTGGTATTATCGTGGTGAGTTCGATGTTTTTGATTCAAGTACTCTTTGATAAGCATCGAGAGAAGACACTTGGATTCCTCTTACTTGCGCCAATTGGTTGGTTACTTTTCTACGTGAGCACCTTCGTTGAAACGACCGCACTCTTCAGGGCGCTTTTTGGATACATTCGAAAAACTGAGGTCACGTGGCAAAAATGGGACCGGCATGGTGTATTCTCAAAATAATCTGTACGCTTGAGAAAACAGTGGCACTCGGTATACTGTTGCTATGCGTGCTCAATTATTTCTCTTTATTGGACTTATGATATGTATCATCGGTGGTACCTATTTCTTGTGGACAGAAAACCAAGAGAAAGCAACGTATCATATACCCACAGACGGAGAAAACTCTCTTCAGGCGACGTCCGTTCCAACTCCAAACGATGTCGTACCTTCTCTATCTTCTACGGAAACACCTCAAACAGCAGAATCGAGTGCGTCTGACAATACTGATGCACACACTAACACAGGTACGCAATACACGTCATCTATGCAATCACACACACAAAACAATCCATCTCTTTCACCCAAAACAACGGACATGCTTCATACCATGGCATGGCTATACCCCGGAGAACCCGGTTGCAATGCACAGAATGAATACCGCGATGGTCGAAAGATTGATGTACTTAAACCTGAATTTTTTACCATCTCAGGGGGAACACTAACTCGTATCGATGCCAAAAGCACTTCCTGTAACGGCTACTCACCAGCGTTTATTGCTGACTTAAAAAAATATGCAAACGAAATATTTGTCACGGTCTCTTCTCCGGAAACTGCAGATATGGATACCTTTTTTGAAACGGCGCTCACTCGCAATGATGACGTGGGCACACTCGTACAGTTTGTCGTCACAAATGAACTTACCGGCATAGAGCTTGATTTTGAGGATTTTGGAGGATGGAGTGTTGCTTCGTATGCGAACTATAAAAAATTTGTATCTCTCCTCGGAGATGCGCTCCATAGGGAAGGTAAGAAATTGATGCTCGACGCACCCATGATTACCGACAACACGGAGCAAGGCTGGTACCAATGGCGATATGAAGATTTTTCAGACCTTCCTGTCGATCACATCGTACTCATGGCGTACGACTACCAATTTGACCATGGAGTCGGCGAGCCTATTGCACCACTCGCATGGATGAAAAAAGGTATATCCTGGGCAAGTGCAAGGTTCCCTGCCCAATCACTCAGTGTCGGCATTCCCTCATATGGCTATGAAGGGGTGATGCGAAAGAAACCAATCATTCGCACCTATGAGCAACTACGAAGTACACCAGGTTTCGCAACCGCAGAACGTCATACGAATTCAGGAGAGCGCACGTGGATATCTGGAAACACGGTATACTTTTATCAAGACACAGAGAGTATCCAACAGAAAATCGGTGTGGTGATGGATGCGGGAATACGCTCAGTCTCTCTCTGGCACCTTGGGGGCAACCCATGGTTTTGATGGAGCTCGATACGAAAATCCCGCGCCGTAGGCGCGGGATTTTCGTATCCTTTCTTCCACCCTCCTTACTTCACAACCTGCACACGACGTGAGTCGAGGAAAAGTTGTCCGAGTGAACCTATTGCTGATCCAGAAGTCCCTCCGTTCCCGGTCTTCGGTGCGCCTTGAGGTAGATCATCTGTCGTTGCTCCAAGCACCTCACCTCCCTCTGTTTCAGTAACTGAGATTGACTCTCCGGCAACTTTTGGTGTTCGTCGTCCGCCACCGCTACTCTTCTTGCGAGGCATCTCTTCTTCTTCCTGTATCTCAACAGCTGGAATACATTCTACTGATACCGCATCGAGAAGTGTCCCGAATGAATCAGCAGTGCCTGCATCTCTAAATCCAATAGTTGTCTTTGCTCCCGTCGCAACAAAGTCATGTGTGTATGACTTCCAATCCGTATCAGTGAGTGCTGTTCCATCTGCAGTATGTTCTGCAACTTCGTCTCCATTCACGAGTACCTTGAGTACATTCGTTGAAGCATCTCGATACGGTAACGGTGAAAAAGCGTACGCAACTCGATATGTTTCACCAGGAATAGTGTCTATCTCCTGAGAAATACGGACACGTGCGTCTTCACCACCATACGGGCCACCATCTGCAGGATTCCAGTTGGAGTCGAGCTCTGCAAATTGAGTACCTGCTGATGCTGTGTAGTACCCTCCTTGTAGCTCAAGTTTTGCAAGAACAGGAGCATCTGCTGAGAAGGTAATCCATTCCACTTCCCATACTAATCCATTTAACACCGAATCAAAAATATCCCACCCATACCCTCCTTCTGGAAGCACGGGGGTCTCAAAACTTCCGTTCTGGATTACATTTACTCCCGCAACGCACGTCGGTGTAGTAATCTCTTCCTCTTCCACTGTCTCAATGTTTTCCGCAAACACTTGTGTTGCGGGCATTGCCATAATCGCTACTGCGAATGCTATCGCTACCATTGATACCTTTTCTGCTTTTTCTACCATATGTAATTTTCTCTATTCCTTAACAATTGATAACGTGGGTACTCGCGCAACAAAAAACACTGCGGGAAGATACCAGGAGAGCATATTTCTATATAAAATAATAACATCTTTTAGAAAAAAAGCAATAGTGCTCCCTCGCCGTTGCTCTTTGTGCATACACGACATCATGCGCCCTTATCTTCCCCCCTCCAACCTTCATCTGTTGTCCATTTCGTGGTACAACATACGTAAATTAGGTTATGAGATTATTAACCTATTGAGTTGCGTCTTTTCGCCGTTCATTATTCATTAAACTAGCATGAAGTAACAATATGGGTCTCAAAGCAGAAATTCTTGCACTTAACGCAGAACGCAATTTAGCATTTGATACGACCGGAGCGTACTACGATCGTATTCGTCATGCAGGAAAACATCCGACCCAAATACTTGTCTTCAAGTGTATGGATGGTCGTATCAATCTTCCTCTCATTACTGGCGTGCCGATGGGTATTCTCAAACCATTTCGAAATATTGGTGGAAAATTCACCTTGGGTGATCCGTATCTCGGTCGACTTGTACTCGATGCAGTAGAACGAGTTACTCGCGAGGGTCATTCTTCACTCGCCCTTTGTACGTTTCATTTTTCAAAGGAAAACAATGAGCATCGTGGCTGTGCGGGTCACAAGTACAACATTGCCGCTTCACGTGAGGGTGCATTCAAACTGAAACAGGAGTTTGATGAAATTTTTGGTGAACGAAATTCAGCAATCTCAGCAATTGTCGTCGGTATCGAAACCGATGAAGATGCGCTGATTCTTTGTGGGAGTAACGGTGAAGAACTTTCTATCGCAGACTGTGTCAATCTCTCAGATGCAGAATTGACTCACAAACTCTTCTCGCTCTATTCGTATGTCCCTGAAGAAATTCTTAATGACTTACTTCCACTCGTACTTCACAACCGTGCACACGTTGCTCACATCAAGAGCGACGGACGGGCTCAGCTTGAGCTTGTGCACAATGAAAATATCATTGGCGTGGGACGAGGTTTTGACTGGCTACATCTTCCGAATCGTGCACTCATCATTGGTCCATATGGACATGTTGGCGGTACCTGGCGAGAAGCAGTATCGGTTGCGGGAAATATTGTCCTCAATAATTTCCATACCAATCCAGCACTTAAGTCAGGTGGTGCTCTTCTGCTTGTTTCTGCACCGTATGCAAGTACAGCAGAGCGAGGTATGGCGATTGCAAAAGCAAAATATTTTGTCGCTGTCGCGAAACAAGCACTCGAGCCTGTTGCTGACGAACTATCACTCGACACTCTTGTTGGCATTACTGATATGACAAAAATGAAGTTCTATCCTCTGGTGATTTAGATTCCTTGGGGAAATGTCCGCTGTGTATCAACCGATTTTTTTGTGTATTGTATACGTGCATAAAAAGAAGGGTGCGTACTGTTGACGTGATACAATGTACCCAATGAAAGAAAACACCCTCTCCATATACTGGGAAGCACCTGAGCACAATCATATCGAAAAATCGACTGATTGGTTTTGGGCAATGAGTATTATTGCGGTTGCTGGAGCAATTACAAGTATCACTTTTAACAATGTACTTTTCGGCATGGTGATTTTGCTCGCTGCCGCAACGATATTTATTACCGGTAACCGTAAACCTCGCACCATACCTTTTGAGGTAACGACACGTGGTATTCGTATTGACGACGACTTTTATGCATACACGACACTGGAATCATGGTGTATCGATGAAGAAAATCCCATGGGTCCACAGTTGATTGTAAAATCAAAAAAACTTCTCATGACGCTTATTATTCTTCCTCTCCCTGAAGAGTATCTCGTCTCAGTTGAACGACTCATTGCGATTAAACTCCCACAAGAACACCTCAGAGAACCACTCTCACACAAGCTGTTGGAATTTTTAGGATTTTAAGGTATTATCGCTGTGCGACTTGTCGCAATACGCTCTCATAGTTTAATGGATAGAATGTGGGCTTGAATAGTCTGGGAGACTATTCAAGAAGGTTGTATGATACTTTTGGAGCAACGTGAACAAAAGTAGCTACAACCTGAACAGCGTCTGTAAGACGGGCGTGTACCTGAAACAGTTTCCCAAACTTTTTCAACTACAGGACAGGCGATGTACAAATTTCACACAGCACAATATGCTCTCATAGTTTAATGGATAGAATGTGGGTTTGCGGTACCTACGATCCAGGTTCGATCCCTGGTGAGAGCACCAATGAAAGAACGCCTTCGGGCGTTTTTTCATTTGTGCTCTCACAGCACAGTCTGGGAGACTGTGCGTCAGGGATCGAAAAGGTTGTCGACAATTTCGACCAGAGGAAGAAATTGTCATACAACCTGAACCGTTCATGTAATGAAAGATTACCCCCGTAGAGTCCCGGGAATCGAAGCTGTTCAAAGATATTTTTGGAGGTGAATACCGAACAAAAATATCCCAAAAAGATACTGGTCATGTAAGCAAACTTTCTGAGAGGACATTCCCGGCGATACCTCAACAAATCTTATCCAGAATGCGAATCCTACATGATATAATTTCACTATGCTTTTCCAAAATCTTATTTATATTTTAGTAATCGGAATTATTGTCTGGAAGATTTCCAGTTTTATAAAGAACATGACCAATTCACACGACTCAGCAAAAGCAGGGTTATCGAATATTCCCCAACCTCCCAATACGAGCTTCTCGAAAAAAATATTTGAATTTCTTACTATAGCGGCACTTTTGTATTTATATGTTATGACATTTATCCTTGGAGTTACCACCGGCATTGCTGATTTCGGTGTTGGATGTGGCGTCAACAATTGTAAATTTGTTGAGAGTGGTCTTCAAATTGCTCCGTTTTGGCTCATTCTGAGCTTCATTTACCTCAGCAACTGGATTTCGAGCAAGAATAGGACCAAGGGAATTATTTTTCACATCTTCATGCCTTACACAGCAATACCAATATTTGTTTTCATCTTGATGATTGCTACCTATTTGGACATTCATGCAAATTAATACTCAATGCTATGAAAATTTAATTCATAATTTTATTCCAACGAAGACGAACTAAAATACGGAGTGCTAGGAATTCATATCAAATTAATCAACAACTAGGCCTGAGGCACCACTACACCACAACACCCGAGAGGCTTTCGCCTCTCGGGTTCAAGATCAGTATCTTTTAGTGATACTTTTAATGACACCGGATAGCCCCAAAGTTAAGCAACACAGACCTGCGGGAAGTGTAAATATAATAAATATTGAAGCTCCTTCACAACCTCCACCCCCCGACGAAAGACAATATTCTGTCATTATAAGTGGCAACGCCAAAAAGATGACACCTAATGCAAAGACGAGAATTGCATTAGGTAATGTTTCATCAAAGAAACTTTTGCGTTTAGTTATTAAGTAGACTGATAGAATCATGCCCACCAGAGATGCTGTGTATGTCATGGCAGGATGATTAAATAAGATATAGAGAGTGGTTAAATTTTCACTCAGACTCTTTGAAAGTGAAAATGATATCTCACCTGAAATTGAGTGACTTAAACTCGAAGAAGGTCGACAAAATGCATACAGAGAAAGAAGAAATACAAATATTCCCCAGACGATATTCCATAAACTTTTTGATGTAAGGAAAAGAAGTATTGAATTTATGCGACCGAGTGGGCTCCTTATTGAAGAAGTGGAGGATCCGATACTAGTAAGAGGTTGGTTTGTCACATCCGTACCACTCTCTGGTCGATGACTTTTAAAAATCTTACAGCCAAGATCTATGAAAAATATTCCTATGATGATAAAGACTAGGGGAATACCAATTGATATCAAAAGAATACCTACTAAAAGCTTATAGTCATTTGGAACATGCTGGATAATTTTGTCCTGAAGAGAAATCATGTTCTAATTGTATCAGAAACAGTATTGGTCTCAAGGATTTAATACTAACATTATATTAAGATTATTGGAGTCTGATATATGTAAACAGCATCTCAGGAGATCAACCTCGAGACCTGCTTCAAACAAACACAACACCCGAGAGGCTTTCGCCTCTCGGGTGTTGTTGGTCTACTACACGAGGCTTACGCCTGTGCTGGAACTTCTTCTGCTGATACTACTACTTCCGCCTCTACGGCTGGAGTAGCGACTTCTGCTTCTACCTCTGCAGTCTCTACCGCTGGGGTAACCTCCTCTGTAGCTGGAGTTGCTACTGTTGTTTCGTCAATCATATCTGTCTATGTGAGATTATTCTACTAAACCGACTGGCGGAGTATACAGGAGTTCCAAGATAACGCGAACTTTTGATACCTTGTGAGTGTGCACCATAGTGCATTTATAAAAAATATACTCTTGTGGTATCCTGAAAGCCGTCCTATAGAGATGGGTACACACTCACGGATTCGTGGGTTTTATTAATTCCTTTTAGAAACACAAGATACAACGTTTATGAATACACCACTGCACACCATGACGAAAATCGTCGCGACGCTTGGCCCAAATTCCTCTGAGGTAGGGATGATTGAGCGAATGCTCAACAATGGTCTCCACGTCGCTCGCATCAACATGAGCCACGGCGATCATGCCGAGCACGCCAGTAAGATACAGAACGCACGGAAGGCTTCCCTGAAATCAAAGCGTGCGCTCGCCATTCTCCAAGATCTCGCAGGGCCAAAGATTCGCATTGGTGACTTCAGTACTGAAGACGTGACACTTGTGTCAGGAAAAAAACTCGTACTCACGACAGAAAAGTGTGTCGGGACTGTTGACCGTGTCTCACTCAACTACGCAAAGCTTCCACAGGAGGTATCGAAAGGAATGACCATCTACCTCAATGACGGGAAACAAAGTCTCATGGTCGACAATGTCACGAAGACTGAAATCCACACCACCGTCATCGCAGGGGGCACCATCCGTGGTCGCCGTGGAGTAAACGTACCCGATGCAAATCTCTCCATCTCTTCCCTCACTCCCAAGGATAAGAAAGATCTTGTCTTTGGAATCGAACAAAAAGTTGATTTCATTACACTCTCATTCGTACGTACCGCAGACGACATTCACCTGCTCCGTAAGCTCATCAGCAAAGCGACGAAGCGCTCAATTGGAATTGTTGCAAAGATTGAGACAAAGAGTGCTATCGAGCATCTCGAAGATATTATCGAGGCGTCCGACGTCATCATGGTGGCCCGTGGTGATCTTGCCATTGAAATGCCACTCGAAAAGGTACCCCTTCTCCAAAAGCGCATCATCAGCCTTGCCAATAAAGCAGGCAAGCCTGTCATCACAGCAACACAGATGCTCGACTCAATGCGCATTGCCGTGACGCCAACACGTGCAGAAGTTACCGACATCGCAAACGCAATCCTCGACGGCACCGACGCCATTATGCTCTCAGACGAGACCGCAGTCGGTCTTCACCCCGACAAGACCGTGGAAATCATGGCGAAGGTCGCATACGAAGTGGAGACTGATCCGTATTTTATTGAACGTCAGCATCAGTGGGACTTCGCCCCCACATCAGTCTGTGACGCAGTGGGACAATCGATTGCACAGAGCGTGCTTGCGACAGATGCAAAGGCTGTCATTGCCTTTAGTGAGAGCGGGTACACAGGGTGCATGGTAGCTCGGTATAAACCACGAGTCCCTATATTTGTCCTTACACCACACAAGGACACCTTCAACAAAATGCTCGTCGTCTATGGATGTTACCCAGTCCTCCTCGCGAAGAGTCCAAAGAGCCTCACCGAGGCACAGACACTTGCACGAAAGGTTCTCATTGGAAATGGTATTGCTGAGAAAGGTGATACCTTCGTACTCGGTGCTGGCATGCCCTTTGGAACTC
>CAZDUC010000011.1:0-16374 GCA_964508585.1 uncultured Candidatus Saccharibacteria bacterium | reverse complement strand
TCTTCGAAGTGAGGACGTAATCCGGCACTAGCCGGCCAGAGGCCTCGCGAAAAAGTCCCCCAAGGACTTTTTCGCGAGGCCTTTTTATTTTGTACTTTTTTTCTATACGCCAATTGCGCATGCTCGTATCTTGCACGAAACGACCATCTCGACCTATACTGGTACTATGCATCACGAAGAAGAACCATCGCCTGAATCACTCTCCGCAACATCTGAATCCAGAGAAACAGAAACTACACTGAGAGCACGTCTCATTGCGCGTGACTTCGAGCTCGTGGATAGAACGATGAGTTCTCAAGAACTTCGTTTCTCTCACATTGTGGAATCACTCAAACAATCTAACCTTCTCGAGCACGAGGTTGAACGGGTCAAGGGAATATTTCTCGAGGAGCTTGATGATTTTGGACAAGAACTTAAGCCCGATGTTTGGAAAATGCTCACCGTCATGGAACTCTTTGATCCTGAGACTGCTCGCCACTGTGTGGACACCTACCACATTGCAAAACACAAAGTTGAAGACAGGCTCTTCAACGGCATGGTGCTGATTAATTCTTTTAAAGAGGAAGGCGTCAGTCCTGATGCATTTTTTACCTCATGCCTTCTCCATGATATTGGAAAAATTGAACTACCATACGTAGTGGTGGGCAATAATGTGTCCGACAGCGAGTGTGCAGAATTGCTTGTACATAATACGGATACGGTACTGGTTCCCGCCCTTCAGACGTACCTTCATGACCAAGTATATAGGCTTCCTGACACGATTGATTCAGGACACTCCCTTCTCACCTACCTGTATGATGAGCTCCACATCAGGCCAAAAGAAATTACGCCAATACGTCTCCTCCTTGGAGAGATGTCTCCCGAGAAAGAAGCAGAGATAACAGCGCAACTCCTCCACTGTGGTTGCACACTCGATGATACCCTTCTTCATATTATGCACACACATGCTCAGTACTCCCATCAGATACTCACCTTGGCTGGAAGACCCATTGAAGCAGTACTTGCCGGTGCACACCATGTCAACAAAGGTCGTACCTACACCATTACCGTTGGAACAATACAGGTGAGCGTCGACCTCGCCGATATTATTCACCTCGCTGATACAGAGCAAGCAATGACCAGTGCTCGCCACTACAAATCAAAGAACACTTCCCTACAGGCACTCAAAATGCTCGCTCTCCATGCAAAACAAGGTGCTGTTGATGCATACATCTCCTATCTTTGGATCGCTGATACACTCATCAAGAAAGGTCAGGAAACACATCTCGACTCCTCAGAACAGGAAACCTATACCTTCATCGCTGATTTTTTAGATAAAATGAAACGAGAACATCTCGACTACCCCGCGTGGAGGACGATGGCTCGCTAGTGATACAAAAACACATACACCGATTCTACGTGCGTAGAATCGGTGTATGTGTTTTTGTTCTTTTCTTTTTACGCTGTACCAAGCTTGTCCTTCACCTTCTGCGCAATTGCGCTCAAGGTGATGTTTGATTTCACAATGTAGTCATCTCCACCTGCGGAAATAATTTCTGCCACCTTTTCCAAGTCGTCGAGTGCAGTGAGTACGATTACTTTCACATTTTTCCCCCACTCATCTGCTCTAAGATTTCGAAGTACGGTGCATCCATCCATTTTTGGCATAAATACGTCAAGAAGAATGATGTCTGGCTTCTTTTCAAACGCGACTTTGAGCCCCTCTTCCCCATCGGGTGCGGTGTACACAGTAAAATCTTCATACCCAAACACGGTTTTGAGTGCTTCACGAAGATCAATTTCATCTTCAACAATTAGGATACTTTTTGATACGGTATTCATACATATATAATTACTCTCTCTATCGTACGCTACATTACTATTTTGGCAATACGATTGTAAACGTCGTCCCTACGCCCATTTCTGACTCAAATGTAATCGTCCCACCCAATATGCGTACTGCCTCTTTCACAATATACAAACCAAGCCCAGTGCCCCCCGCTTCATGGTTTTGTGCGTTTGAGGCGCGGAAAAGCTTTGAAAAAATCATTTCTTGATCTTCTTTTGGTATGCCGATTCCCGTATCGGAGATTTGGATTGTAAGGGCACTATCACTCATGGTTGCGTACGCACGAACGGTTCCATGTTCTGGTGTATATTTTATCGCATTTCCAAGCACGTTACTGACAACCATGTTAAACAAGTGATTATCGGTGACAATGTTCCCAAAGGGTTCATTCCAATTCGTCGAAACCGTCACGCCCCGCTTTTCTGCAAAAGCTGTATACTCATCCATAACATTAGTGAAGAATTGCGTAAGGTCAAACTCACTTTTTTGAACCGTGAGCGTCCCGAGCTCCAACTTCGATACGTTGAGGAAGTCTCCCACAAGATTGTCCATCCGTTCAAGTCCATTGGTAATTTTCTTCAAATACATCTGTTGCTGTTCATCGAGTCTCTCACCACTTGTCGTCGCAAAAAGCTCAAGATTCCAACGCATCGCAGATACTGGAGTACGTAATTGGTGTGATGCAAGAGAAACAAACTCTGTTTTCGCTTTATCGACCTGCTTTTGCTTCGTAATATCAAAGAGCGTCATGAGGCCTTTTCGGTGTTTTTGAGGATCGGTAAATGAAAAGAGGGAGAGCATCACCCATCGCACCATTCCATCAGATCGATAAATGCGAGCCTCGACGTCATTTACAAACTTTCCTCGTTTATAGTACTCAGGGATGAGTGAAAATTTCTCTTCGTCGTCTGATTCAAGTGCGCTAAAAATATCCTTCCCTTGAAAATTCTGTATCTCCATACTGAATAAACGTGCAGTTGCATAGTTGACTGACTCTATGTGTCCTTCATCATCAATCACCACGTACGGTACAGGACTATTGTAGTAGAGCTCAGAGAAAAGTTCTTGCGAGTTCAAATATGATTCGTTTGCAAGTACCTTAATCGTATGATCTGCGCGGAGTGTCTGATAGACCAGGAGCGTAATGAGCGCAATACAAAAGAGTACCGTCCCCATGAATACAACCGGCATGAGTGTAGGTGAAATAACTTGACCTACGACTACCCATGCAAGAAGTCCCATGAGCACAAGGCAGACTAACAATGAAATAAAAAATGCTGACAGTGCTGACTGATTATGCATACTCTTTAGTATAGCAGGTTACGAAACACTACCAGGGTGTACGTACACAGACTCAATCATTCTCAAATGAGATAATTTTGCTATACTCATGCGGTATGAAACACGAACACACATCTGTTGTCGTCAAACGATCGTCGGCTGGACTCGGCTTATTTGCAAACACAGTTTTTAAACGAGGAGATTTTATTATTGAGTACATCGGTGAACCAATTTCCCATACAGAAGCAGATAAACGTGGGGGGAAGTACCTTTTTATCCTTTCAGATACGATAGTGATTGATGGTAAATGTCGTGAAAATATCGCACGGTACATAAATCATTCCTGTACACCGAATGCGGAAGGTGAAACTGATGAGGATGAAAGTAAAATTAGAATATTTGCAAAAAAGACAATCCTACCTGGTGAAGAAATTGCCTATAATTATGGGAAAGAGTATTTTAATACATACATCAAACCACATGGGTGCAGGTGTTCTTCTTGTACATCCAAAAAGTCGAACTAGAATACGCTTGCTATAGATGCAATCTCTGCGATTTCTTCGGTGTGCACGACGTATACTGGAACCTTACTGTGAGGAGTGCTCACAATTCCCCGATTACCACCAAGCTCCTCATTCGCTTTTTCGCTTATCACGATTCCGAGATACTCAAATCGCTCAGTAATGAGTGCGCGCACCTGTGCATTTCGTTCAGGAGCTGTGCCGGTAAGCACTAATACATCCAATCCCCCAAGGACTGCGGACATTGCACCGATTGATTTCCGAATACCCTCAAAGTACATAGGGATGGCGATAGTTGCATCTGGATCCTTCTTGGTATACCTATCGATAGCAACACGAAGATCGCTATTCCCGAGCATCCCCTTGAGTCCACCCATCTGACTTACCGCAAGCTCTGTCTTCTCAATATTATTTCCATAGCACTTGTAGAGATACAAGAGTGCTGCAGGATCAACCTCACCCGCCCTTGCACCCATCATGAGCCCACTCGTCGGTGCAAAACCCATGGTTGTCTCCACACTCTTCCCGTCTTTGAGTGCGGTAACGCTCATACCACTTCCGATATGGCACACAATCATTCGGTGGGGAATGTTTCCAATCTGTTTTGCAACTTGCCGGACCACCGATGCGACCGAGAGTCCGTGGTATCCAAACCGGTACAAGTCAAAGTGTTGAGCATCCTTCTTAGGAATACTGTATCGATGGGCGTGCGCGGGAAGTGTTGCATGAAATGCGCTGTCACTTACGCCGATGATTCGTGCGTGTGGAAACACGGTACGTATGAGTGCAAGCTCAGAAAGTTGATGGGGGATGTGGAGTGGAGCAGCTTCTGCGAGCGCTCGAAGCTTTTCTACATATGCATCATCAATGACTCGATGTTTTGTGAAAAATGTGCCTGGTGCTACCACACGAATTCCGACACGGGTAATTTCTGTGGCGTTAGTCAAGACACCATGTACAAGAGCTTTTTCAAGTACCTGATGCAGACCGTCCTCGTACTCACCCATCGTCGACCCTTCACACTGTTGTCTTGTCCCATTGATTTCTACACACTGGCTAAATCCGTCGCCGGTGCGCTCAAAGAGAGCAGTAAAGACCTCTCTCCCTTCACGGTAGAGTGCGTACTTTTTTGATGAACTTCCTGGATTTACGACGAGCGTGGTGTCCATACCCAATTAGTTATCTCTTCTGGGTCATTACCATACTCAATCACGAATGCACGGTGCGCTCTTAATTTTTCTTCATATTTTGCCACAAGTTCCTCACAATGACTCACCGTAATGAGCCCTTCTCTCTCAGCAACAACGAACGCTTCCATCGCGAGATGGTACCGGTCGGTAAAGTTTCGAACAAACATGTCAAACGGCGTCGTTGTTGATCCGTGCTCTTCATAGCCATGAATGGTAAACCGTGTCGCATCTGCATTGTAATCGAAGAGGATTTGTTTAATCGTCTGTGGGTAGCCGTGGAAATTGATAACGACGTGCTTATCTTGAGTAAAGTAGTAGTCCATGTCATGCGGGACCACTCGAGACGTCGTATTTCCAAGACCATTCGCAGAAAGTGCAACTATGTTTACAAAGCGCATACGCATGTCGGCAATTTCCTGTCGCACAATAGTCATCGCTGCAAGCGTTTCTTTCGTGAGATAGTCCCCTGCTGCTGCAAAGACAATGTGTGGCTCTTTGTCACTCGCAAAATGCCAAATTGAAATCCCCTCTTCCACATCATGCGTCGCTTCGTCGAGTGTACGCCAGCATGGTACGGGGCGTTTTTCAAGCACAAGGATATTCATTTCATTTTTTGATGCCAGAGATCGTTCCATTACCTTGAGGGCAGTATTCATATCTGAAGGGAAATACACATTCACAAAGTGCCCCTGCCGTTGAAGCATATCATCAATAAATCCTGGATTCTGGTGCGAAAAACCATTATGCTCTTGACGCCATGCCCCTGATGTGAGGATGTAGTTGAGTGACGGGACATCACCTCGCCATGGAATCTTCCGTGCGACACTGAGAAACTTCGCATATTGATCAGCCATACTTGCCACAATTTGCATGAATGCTTCATACGAGGCGAAGATTCCATGACGACCCGTGAGCACGTACCCTTGCATGAGTCCTTGCAAACTGTGCTCGGAAAGCATTTCAATCACACGCCCATCCCTTCCCAAATCCCTATCCCACTCACGGTGCGGGAGCATAAACGAACGCTTCGTCACCTCAAACACCGCATCAAGCTTGTTAGAGTATGTTTCATCCGGTGAGAAGATACGCATGTTTTTTTCACCTTCATTTTTTGCAATGACGTCTCGCACATATTTTCCAATTGCCATCATACTACTCTCTTCGCCACACGACCCTCCTTCTGGCCGAGCGGTGCGCACATTTGCGTACTCCGCAACATCAGGAAGTACGAGTGGTCGGTATGAAGGTGCTCCACCCATGGAGTGTGGATTATTTCCCATGCGCCGATGCTCAGAAGGAATGAGTGCTGCGATATCTGCATGAAAATGCTTTCCATCGAACAATGCTTCGAAATGGTATGAACGAAGCCACCCCTCAAGCGCCGAAAGCTCCTCTCCATCAATACGTGCACCGTCGAGGATAACCTGATGTGAAAGACAATTATCCTCAAGTCGCTTACCATGCATCTCATGCACACTTCCCCACCCCTTTGGTGAACGGAAAATAATCATTGGGAACCGTGCAAGTGACTCATCTCCTTCCCGTGCCTTTTTTTGAATATCCCTAATACGTCCGATTGCGGTATCTACCACAGTAATCATACGTTCATGCACATCCGACTCTGTGTATGCGTCAACAAAGTGTGGCTCATACCCATACCCATGGAAAAGACTCGTCAAATCCTCGTCACTCATACGTCCAAGAATAGTCGGACCGGATATCTTGTACCCATTGAGGTGTAAAATCGGAAGGACTGCACCATTCGTTGCCGGATTAATGAGTTTGTGGAGGTGCCATGCAGTTGCCGTAGGGCCAGTCTCTGCCTCTCCGTCACCTACGAGGCATGCGACGACGAGATCTGGATTATCAAGAATTGCACCATATGAGGTGGAGAGAGAGTACCCAAGCTCCCCTCCTTCAAGGATCACTCCTGGAGCCCCTGGATTACTATGGCTTGGGAAGCCGTACGGCCAACTAAACTGCTTTGCCATATAGTTCACCCCATCTCGATTACGAGCTATCTCTGGGTAGTACGTACTGAGTGACCCTTCCAGAAAAAGGTTTGCTTGGATTGCTGGAAACCCGTGTCCAGGCCCAAGGACAAACATCATGTCAATATCGTGTGCAATAATTGCACGATTCATGTGCGCGTACACAAAATTAATGCCGGGACACGTACCCCAGTGTCCCAAAAGACGTTCTTTGATGTGTTCTGGTCTGAGCGGCTCTTCGAGTAGAAAATTATCTTTTAAATAGATTTGAATTGCGGAGATGTAGTTTGCTGCGCGCAAAAAAGTATCAATATGAGTATGCATGCATGCATTATACGCTACAGGCACATATAAAAAGTAAGTAATCCACGTTTATTCACACAGAGCACCTGTAACGAGGGACGCATTACTCATCCATCCTAGCATACACACGATGGATGACACTTCCACTATCTTGGAAATAGCGAAACGGATGATTCTATTCTCCAGATTGTTCGTTTGAAATAGCTGCACTATCCTGAGTCGAAACCACATTTTCTTGTGCTTCGTTTGTTGTCGTCGCATTCATAGCATCGGAACTCGTTGCAACTCCTTCAGTCGACGTGCCTGTACTTGTTGCAACCTCTATCACCTCAGGTACTGGTTGTGTGTTCGTCTGGTTCTCTTGAGGAACAAGGCCACCATTTTCCATACTTTGAAATGTTGCATTTGTTGTCTGCACCTGTTCAATTCCCGTATTGTTGTCTCGGTTAATCTGATTTGCCTGATTGATTGTTGCTGAAACATCTATCTCTCCACCATCTGAACGACCGAGCATCACCGCTCCGCCAATTACCGCAATACCAAGTACAATAAGAATCGCAAAAAAAGCAGGTGTCCCCGACCGAAGAGGACGTTCATTGTCGATAACGATTGTTTTCTTAGATACTCTTGGCATATATCGCTACTAGTATACCACCATACCACTTCATGGAAAGCGGTGTGTATTGAAAACATGCATGCAACACACGCGTGATACACTTAGGTGCATGAAAGCAATTTTTATCGCACTTGTGCTCTTTGTGGGTCTTCTCATACTCAATGCACTTGTCAGTTCTTAACCTCCTCAAAGGTAACAGGACTCGATATTGCTCAAAATGAGTCTTTGTGGTACACTCTTGCGTACATGAGAGGGCATATGCTCTCTTTTTGCATAGTTTTATAACCTTGAAAGAAGATAACGTACGTATCAACCAATCGATAAGGGCGAAAGAGCTTCGCGTTATTGGCGTAGGTGGTGAAAATCTTGGTGTACTCCCTACACCTGAGGCGCTCACCATAGCCAGCGAAGCAAATCTTGACCTCATTGAGATATCCCCAAATGCGCAACCCCCTGTTGCGAAGATTATGGATTACGGAAAGTACCAGTACGAAATCAACAAAAAAGCCAAGGAAGTAAAAGCAAAATCGCACGTTACTGAAACCAAGGGGGTGCAGGTGAAAATCGGTACCGGAGATCATGATCTCAACCTCAAGGCAAAACGTGCTGCAGAGTGGCTTGCTGAGGGTCATCGTGTCAAGATTGACCTTTTCCTCTGGGGGCGCTACAAGTACATGGAGGAAGGCTTCCTCAAGGAACGACTTGAACGGTTCTTGAAAATTATCCCGACAGAGTATAAAATAGCCGACGAAATAAAGAAGAGTCCGAAAGGATTTAGTACCACCCTTGAACGCGCATCGGGGAAACCAAAGGCTGAATAGCGAACAGTATTGAGTAGCAATTTATTTATGAAAACAAACAAATCATACACCAAGCGAATTAAAGTGACTAAAAATGACAAGCTTATTGCACGTAAGCCTGGAAGAAATCACTTCAATGCGAAACAGTCGGGTCGTACACGTCTCGAAAAAAGACGGACGCAAGAACTCACTATGACCTCACGTGCAAAAAACCGTTTTCTTGCAAATGCAAAGTAAACACGTTAATGACTCTGTAATTTCTAATATATGTCACGAGTAAAAGGAGGAGTAATGGCGATGAAACGTCGTCGAAAAATACTCTCACAAACAAAAGGATACATTTTCGGTCGTTCGAAAAAGACACGTCAGTCGATTGAGGCGATTCACCATGCGCATCAACATGCGTTTGCTCACCGTAAAGACAAGAAGGGTGATTTCCGTCGTCTTTGGACCTCACGACTCAATGCGGGACTTAAGGCAGCAGGACTCAAGTACAGTGTTTTCATCAAAGATCTGAAGGATAAGAACATCCTCCTCAATCGAAAAATGCTTTCCATTATTGCTGACGAGAGACCAGAAGCATTCGCTCGATTCCTCGCAAAAGTGAAGTAATGTATAGTTGGCACTCATAAAAATCACTAGTCCTTCGGACTAGTGATTTTTAAATTGTTATTACTTGTCTTCTACTCATATACACTATGGTCACCCACATCCATGAAGTATGCGTTCCCCTTCTCTAATTTTACGATAACTCGATAACTGAAATTAGCGGAAAATGCGTGATACTGTTTCATGTTTCCGTGGAGTTTATGGAGTCTGAGCTGAGGATTATGCGTGTCATGTATGAAATTATCAATCGCCGACTCAACATCAGTTTGAATTATCGATTCAAGTTTTGCAAAGGTACGCAGAAAACGCGCGGTGTAATAAACCTTCATATCTTATGATGGTATATTTTTTATAAGCGAGCGCAGAGATCCTTGATATATTCTTCCTTCCTTTATATCAATCTCCGCCTCATGAAGGCGCTCAAGCGCACGTTCCTCTCGAAGACGGGTGAGGGCATATCGTACGATATGTGCTTTTGATTCACCCTTCCCGCTTTTTAACTCATCATTAATAAACTGTTCGAGTTCACTATTAATTGGTACAGTGATTGTAGTCATATATACTATAATATAGTACTATCATATAGTAGTCAATATCTTAATAGCAAGATGTATGTATAAAAAAAACGGCACACCCTAGGGTGTGCCGTTTTTTTTATACAAGACTTTTGTACGTAGCCCCGCGCCTTTGGTGCGAAACTACCCTCTACATGTCCACCTCTATGCACTCATCTGGACTTGGAGCTATGGCAGGTACCCCAAGGTAGTCGCGAAGACGTTGCACAAGAAAGAGTGAGGCGCGTTCTTCTCCCATGGCGACAAACACACGCGTTACCTTTTCACCTCCCTTTTCGACAAAGTCCACAAGCTGATCCCGGTCGGCATGTCCCGAGTATCCTCGAATTTTCGCTATCTTCGCTCGAACCTGCACATCATTATCAAGTATTCGGACTTTCTTTGCTCCGTCGTGCAGAACTCTTCCGAGACTCCCCACCGCTTGATACCCAACTAAAAGAAGTGTCGTTTTTGTATCTTCGAGATACCGCTTCTCATGCATCAAAATACGTCCCCCATGGCTCATTCCAGAGCCCGCAATGATAATCTTCGGACCAGGTACACGTTCAATCTCTTCTGAATCCTTTATCGATCGCGTAAAAGAGAGCCGTGGAAAATCAAAAATATCATCTCCACCCTCTATCTGCTCGCGCACTGAATCCTTGAGATATGCACTGTACTGACGATAGATTCCGGTCACCGCAATAGCGAGTGGTGAATCGAGAAACACCGGAATTGACTGAAGTCCCCCATGCTCAAAAAAGTTATTAATCTCGTAGAGCATACCCTGCGTACGCTCTAGAGAAAAAGCGGGGATGATGAGCGTCCCTCGAGCGTGTATGGTGTCTTCTATATACATACGGAGTAAATCACTCCTCTCCTGCACCTCTTCGTGTGATCTATCACCATAGACACTCTCCATAAGGAGGTAGTCATACGCAGGAACGATTTCAGGTGGATTGAGAAGTGGTTGCGGATTGTTTCCAATATCTCCAGTACAGAGAAATTTCTTTCCATTTCGCTCAAGTGTAATCATTGCTGAACCTAAAATATGCCCCGCATCGGTAAAGGTAACCGTCACCGAGCCGGGAATAACAAAACTTTCATGATATGCGTGCGTACTCCAAAGCGAGAGCGCTCGCTCAATATCCTGCATTTCGTAGCACCGTGGGGTTCCATACCGTTCTTCCTCATAGAGCATCACCTTATACGCATCTTGGAGCATCACGGTAGCCAAGTCTCGCGTCGGTGGAGTAGAAAAAATAGTCCCCACAAAACCATCTTTGATCAGTTTTGGAATACGGCCGATATGATCTGCGTGCGCATGGGTCACGAGGAGTGTATCAACGGTACTTGGTTCATATGCAAAAGGTTCATTATTGTGCGCAGAAGCAAAACGATCTCCCTGAATGAGCCCACAATCAACGAGAAATTTTGACTCTCCCGTATCAAACAAAAAATTTGCCCCCGTGACACTTCCCACCCCTCCATGGAAATATACTTTCATTATGTTGTGATTATTGTACCCCTTCGAATAAACAAGTATGCAGAGAGCGTTCCCCCAATATCCATACCAATGTCAGTGAGTGTGTCAATAATATAATCATGTTCTTGAAGCGAGATACCAGAGACAACTTCAAAAATTTCCCATGCTATTCCCACCGCCAATACAAAGGCGACGTACCCATATACTGTAGTACACCGGGTCGGCAATGTAATTCTAAAAAATGGCAAAATTGAAAAGCCAAATGCACAAACGACACCACCTAAAAAATGCATTGGGATATCAAACCATGGATACTTCCAGTACAGGTAAAAGGAGGTTGCAAGCAGGTGCACAATGCCGATTGTACACAGTGTGCAGAGAAAAAGTGTCAAACGAGTTACCATAGCAGTAATAGTACCATACCGTACTCCGAGACTTCATGTGTCATGTATGACACCAAAAGCCACAAAAAAAACGCACCGATGCGTTTCTTTTGTGGAGCGACGGGGCATGTTTCCTGAATGAACTTCAGGTGGGTACCCTTTCCAAGCACTTGTGAAATCTCGTCGCGTCGAATTCTCATCTGTGCTTGTGACTACAGGCAACCCTTATTATGCATTTTAAGCAGAAACATGCGTTATCCGTAGCTCCTCACATAGTATAACAGAACGTGCGGGCCCAAAGGGCCCCCACGTTTGGCTAACAAGTTTACAACAACCACTTAGGGTGTACCATTGTGGTGAAAATAGTAAATAAAAACTTGGTGTGGGGTGCCATAGTTTAGAATATCTTGTTTGGTGAACCATACCTGTATTTCACGCTCAGCTTCCTCTGGAGATTCCGAACAGTGCACCAAGTTCCGCACTGCACGATTCTCAAATGATGAGTGTGCATACGAATCGACGGTGTAGTCACCCCGAATCGTCCCCACATCTGATGTCGCGGGCTCGGTAGTACCGACAAGTTTTGTCACCACCGCAACAGCCTGATTTCCCTCAAGTACCATACCAATCACCGGTGCGGCGGTCATGTACGTGACGATTGTGTCAATGATTGCGCGCCCATACTCAATTGGTTCTTTATCAACAGAAAGTCCCTGAGCCTTCAGATCCTCAACAATACGAATTCCCTTTTTGAGAAACCATGCCTCATCTTTGTTGTAGTGTGTAAGAAGCTGTTCACGGGCTGGGACAAACATCTTCATTGCGACAAACTTGAGCCCTGTTCGTTCAAAACGACCAATTACCTCACCAATGAGCGATCTTTGGACGGTGTCTGGCTTTAAAATGACAAAAGTACGCTCTTGGTGTGGTTTTTTATCCATATGTAAATTCTATGATGAACGTAATACACTGATGGCTATTGGTATCTAGTTTAGATACCCCTACATACTCACCGACAAACAGCATTCAGTAGATTACGAATTAATAATGTAATATGTGGTGAGTATATCGTACTATGGCTTAAATTCAAGGTGTTGTCTCTATATTGAAAAAACACCTCGATATGTCAATATCAACAGTCCGTATGTCTCTATTTCGTCATGATTTCCGGTCCGCGTTCGGTGACTGCGACAGTATGCTCAAAGTGAGCACTCCTTGAACCGTCAACCGTAAACACACTGTACCCGTCTCCAGCATCATCAAATACCACTTCTTTCTTTCCGATATTCACAATAGGCTCTATTGCAAAGACATTCCCCACTTTAATAAGTGGGCCCGTCCCTGCTTTTCCAAAATTTGGAATTTGTGGATCTTCATGCACCGCATGCCCCACCCCGTGTCCACAGAGCGCTTCCACAACACTGAATCCTCGAGCACGTACGAATGTTTCAACCGCATGGCTAATATCGCCAATATGATTACCCGCTTTCGCCTGCTTGATGCCGATTGCGAGAGCTTCACGAGTCACCTCAATAAGCTTCATTGATTGTGCATCGGCAGTACCAACCGGAATAGTGATTCCAGAATCAACAATCATCCCCTGATATCCAATCGTCATATCGAGATTGATAATATCACCCTCCTTGAGTATCTCATCAGCACGTGGAATACCGTGCTGCACCGTATTATTGACCGAGGTACAGAGTGCTGCAGGATATGGATACTCAGCAAATTCTGGATGGTACCCAAGGAGCACTGGTTCAACGCCAAAATCCTCTGCAAGTTTAAGTGCGTAATCATTAATATCTTCTGTTGAAATACCTGGCTTTACGTACTCGGCAAGTGCTTTGAGTATGTTTGCCAGAAGCTTCCCTCCAGCACGTAGTCGTTCAATCTCATCTGGTGTTTTAATGCGTGCCATACGGTTTTTTATACTAGTCCTAATACGTGTAATATTTCTTCATGCACTTCATGTATTGATCGTGTCCCATCACACGTAATGACGGATGTGTGGGGTCGAGAGCGGTAGTGGTTCAGCACAGGGAGTGTTTCCTCGCGGTACCAGGTGAGGCGTGCCTCGATTGATGCATCAGTGTCGTCCTGTCTCGCGCGCTTCACCATGCGTTCACGAACAATTGATTCATCGGTTTCAAGGTTAATCACAGTGAGGTGTTCACGTCTATAGAAGGAGAGTGCGCTCTCGAGCACATCTGCTTCATGAATTGTCCGTGGGAAACCATCAATGAGTAAATGTGCATCCGGGTCAAGATGCTGGTGAAGTGCATCACTCCAGAGCATGACAGAGAGAAAGAGTGGTTGTAGTACTCCCGTATCGAGGGTCTCATGTACTTTTCGTTCTGTATACCCCTCACCCTTCATCGCAAGTGCGCGAAATCTCCTCCCTGTCTGGACGTCAATCAAACGTCGTGTGGGATCATGTGATTTGAGGAATTTCGTGAGGAGCTCTATTTGAGTTCCTTTTCCACTCCCCTGTGGGCCGACGAAAATAATTGTGTATGGTTGCATGCAGTACCAAGCATTATATGAATAATTCTCCTCTACTATACTAGAGTCTACCCAAGACTCAAATACATACAATCTCTCGCCAAACAGTTCATGCATCTGAAAAAATATGGTATGGTACGGGAACATGAAAAAGCACATTATCACCCTCGGTGGCCTCCCGGGAAGTGGGAAGTCAACCATCAAGCGTATCCTTGCTGACATGCTTGATTACCAGACCTTCTCTACAGGAGATTTTGTTCGTGATATGGCGTATGAACGGAATCTCAGTCTTGAGGAATTTAACGAACTTATCCGCCACGACAAGACGCTTGACCTTCTCATTGACGATCGACTCAAGCATATTGAGACAGAAGAAGACAACTTCATTATTGATTCACACCTCGCATTTCATTTCGTCCCAAGTGGTTTTTCTGTCTTCCTCACCATTTCACCAGAAGTCTCAGCACATCGTATCTTTAATGATGCACACTCGCCGACACGAATAAAAAGCGGGGATACCATGGAAACATATGAGGAAGCCTATGCTCGCACACAGAAACGAATTCAAAATCATATAGAACGATATACGGCGCTCTACGGCATCAATCCATACAGAGAGGCTCAGTATGCTCTCGTCATCAATACAGAAACATATACTCCAACACACATCGCACAAATGATAGCTGATACCTATCAGCATTGGCTCTTAGAATAAGTTGCCTCATCCTCACTGAATAAAGTATGCACGTAACATAACAAATTGCGTTGTGTTGAATCAACCACCACAAAATAAATCAACGTGAAAATTTTCTGGACTATTATCACACGACTTAATCAAAATTTTACTCACCCATTTCATACCATAGTGCAATTACAGGTGCCTCGGTTACATGTTACGGAGACCGATGGACAGATGGTAATATGAAAATCTAAAGATACAGATGATGCACGTATCCTTTTTACATACACAAACGTATCTTCATCAGATAGTACAGTTACCTGTACTATTACCATCATTCTCATGTATGATTCCGTAATCAAACCCTAAACGGAACGCAACACTTGAACTATGTCATTACGGTATTCCGAGACCCCATAGTAATACTTTTCTGTTTTTGCGATGCTATTGTACACTGTAGGTACTATGGAACGTCCACACATCATCACACTCACCGGAAAGCCAGGAAGTGGTAAATCGTCTACAGCGGATCGTGTTGCTGAGCTTCTTGGCTATGAACGATATTCTTCGGGGGAATACATTAGGACAATCTCCCAGAAACACAAAATCTCGCTCCGTGAATTTAATGAACGTGCTGAACAACATCCTGAAATGGACTATCAAATCGATGAATCGCTCCGCAAACTTCGTACACAGAGTGATATCGTCATTGATGCACGATTGGGTTTTTACTGGATTCCTGAGTCATTCAAAGTGTACCTTGATCTCAATAGCGACATTGCAATTGCACGCATTTTCAAGGATGCAAATTTTAACACCTCACGAAGTGGAGCTGGTGAAGGGAGTCGCACGATGTCAGAAGTTGCTGATCAAGTTGAAGCACGCATGCAAAGTGAACGACTGCGCTTCAAAAAACTCTACGGTATCAATCCCTATAGCACACAGCATTTTGATCTTGTTATAGAAACCGAGCAACACAGCCCACTTACGGTTGCTCTCACCGTATTTGATACCTACAAGAAGTGGCTCGTTTCAACAAGTTGGAAACAGGTGGTAAGTAGAGTACCGCTTGGTTTTTCTTTTAAACACTGAGGTGAGTACCAATGGAGTCACGAAAACGCGCGCCCTTGGGCGCGCGTTTTCGTGACTCCTGTCTCTTCCCTACCTCCTATGTTTCATATTCATTAGGAGACATATGAACACTTTAGGTCTCAATGAGACTTCAATTACTACTTACAAGTTTCATTCTTTATAGAAGATCGTGTAAACTCATACACCATTCCAGTCTCTGGAAGAAGTGCGGATCGTTGGTATAATTTCACCGCTTCCTTTGTCTGATCTCCATAGAAACCAGTTGGGAGTGTACTCATGAGGCCTTTCTTATAGAGAAAGTCTTGGAGCATACGTACCGCTGGTGATTCAGTGCCATGACTTAAATTCGAAGGTAAATCAGTACAGACGAGGTTATTCGATGTAGATGATTGTGCAGTTGTATATTCACTTTGAACAACATCAACAACAGAAGATTCAGAAATTCCACACTTCACCGGTGCAGTAACCGTTACTGGCGATGATACCTTCTCAGTACTTTGTCCAGTTGCATTCTTTGCGCGGACTTTGTATGTGTA
>CAZDUC010000010.1:0-16641 GCA_964508585.1 uncultured Candidatus Saccharibacteria bacterium | reverse complement strand
AGAAAATCACGCAAGGTTTGTACTCGGTGATAAAATCTAAGAACGCTTCCATTTTCCACCTCATTGCCCCTGTAGTTCAATGGATAGAACTTCGCACTCCTAACGCGATGATCCAGGTTCGACTCCTGGCTCGGGCACAACGGTAAAAACGAAACAACACCACGTATGTGGTGTTGTTTCGTTTTTAGAAAGCAAACTGCTTTGCTTTCGTACCGTTGTGCCAAGCGGAGCGTTGTGAGGAGTCACACAGACGACGAACAGCGAGCTCGGGGAGGAAGTTCTTATGAGCGAAGCGAATTAGAAACTTGACCCCACCACGTTTCCGTAGCAAACACACAATTATGGTTCCAAGTTTACGAAACAGAGACAATTTCTGTTTCTGACACATCGATTGTTCCTCTGTATAAAATATGCGGAATGGCAACGAACATAAGGGGCTTCTCTCCAGCGTCAAATCGGTCTTTGAAGTACTTTTTGGTAACTTCTGGAACCTCCTGCCACTCTTCGAGTGACTCTGGGTTGAAGGGAACAAACTCACTTTCGTCTGGCTGTTTAATCTTGTCTAAGGATTTATACAAATACACACAAGTTAGTTTTTGATTAAGAACAGCAGGGTCAATTTTGTAAAAATCAAACGATCTCTCTTTCATACCAGCTTCACGTAAAGATTCAATTAGCACTTTAGGGTCAATTGGTGAAAGGTGTAGAACGTCGTTCCAGAGGCAGTCAAGGGGCGGTACATGTCTCTGCATGACATGTTCTCTGCCCACATACTTTCTCACCTTTTCAGTGTAGATATTAGGCATTGTGGACTTGAGCATATTAAGCGGTTCCAACTTCTTACCCTGCTGGTCTTTAGGGACCATGTGATATAAAAATCTTTTCATACATTCATTCTAGCAAATACTACTTCAAGAATTAAAAGTCCAATTATTAGTTCTAATCGAGTCTCGCAAATCCAACTAACCTTCCAACTCTTCATCAATCTGGTTCCAAGTAACTCCGTCATGGGGCCCATGCAAATTTAGGATGACTTCGATTTTAATACCACCGTATGTAAAAATACATGCACCCTTCTGGTATACTATTACTATGGAATCGGAAAAACAAAAACATGATGAAATCTTGGAATTGCTTAAGGAAAATGCCGTCATTGCAAAGGATACAAATCAGCTACTTCATAAAATATATCGGAATGATATGATCGGAATCGGGATACGTCTCGTGTGGTATGTGATGCTCATCGGACTACCATTTGCAATGTACTTTTACTTCCTCGAACCATATTTTGAAGCATTTGGTTCAAACTACGATCTATTTCGAGAAGGGCTGGGTGAAATTCCAGGGTTAAAGGGGCTTGAGCATATACTTCCGGGCTCATAAGTACGTATATATATCTAACAAAAATCATTCCAGGTATGTCCACTGTACTGATTTACAAAATATGTTACTATCAGTGAGCAGAAATACCGGGGGATAAGGAATTTTTCAGTATTTTTGCGTTTGCTGAGGTAGCTCAGTTGGTAGAGCATTTGTCTGAAGAACAAAGGGTCGGCGGTTCGAGCCCGCCCCTCAGCACAGCACACATAAAAAGCCCCACAAGGGGCATTTTATGTATGCTGTGCTGAGGGAGTAACGTGCATAGGCACGTTACGTGCGGGCTGAAATAGTTTGGGAAACTATTTCAGGAAGTTGTCGAAATTTTGAATAAAATTTCATACAACTTGAACGGAATCTGTAAGATTTGAAAGACGGAACGATGTGGCTTTGCCACGAGTGAGTCAGGGTAGCTAAAATAGTATGGGATACTGTTTTAGGCTTAGTATTTTGTGAGGCAACGAAACAAAATACTTAGTGACCTGCGCCGAGCCCGCCCCTATGTTTGTGAACGTTTTTCCGCAAGTCGTTTTTCGTTTCGGTAGAATAGTACCGGAATAAGTATGAGCGTGAGAATCATTGCAAATGTTAGCCCAAACATAATGGCAAAAGCTAGAGGACTCCAGAAATCTGAAATTGTTGAGAGTGGAATCATACCAACGACGGTGGTAATTGTGGTGAGGAAGATTGGACGAAGTCGTGATACTGAGGCATCGGCAACGACATCGAGAAGGTTACTGTCATTTTGCATTGCGTTACGGTAATGAATCATTGAATCAAGCAGAATAATTGCGTGATTGATGATTACTCCCGCAAGTGCAATGACTCCAAGAAGGGAAGTGAAAGAAAGTGCTTGTCCGGTAATGGCGAGTCCAGAAAATACGCCGATGAGTGAAAGTGGTACTGCAAGAAGTAAGTAGAGCGAATAGCGAATTGAATTGAAAGAGAGTACGAGAATTGCAAGCATGAGCACGAGGCCTGCAACAAATGCAAGCCCCATTTCAGTAAATGACTTGTTGATATCCTCTGTCTCCCCGCCATATGAGATTCGTACGCCTTCAGGCATGTTCATTTCTCCTTCACGCGCTTTGAATGCTGAGACGATTTCTCCAGCAGTCACCGCACCTTCGGTAAACGAGGTGACTGTTTCAATGCGTTCCTCATCCTCGTGTGCGATATTTGCATTAGCAGGAGCGAGTCGCTCACGCACCACAGATCCTAGGAGTACACGCGCCCCGTTGTTTGCGGTAACAGTGAGATTGCGAAGGGTTTCGAGAGTAATGTCGGGAGCTGCTGAATAGTCAGATTCGTTTGGATCAACTTCAAGTCGGACGACGATATCGGTATCCTCTCCATTTTGTGTAAATGTGGTCGCGGTAATGCCAAACACTGCAGAACGCAAGGTCTCACCAATCGCAACAGGTGATACTCCGGCAGCACTTGCCTTGTCGCGATCGACTTCGAGGATGAGTTCGGTAGCGCTGTTGTTGGTACTCAGGGTGACGTCACGGGTTCCCGGAATTGATTGGAGAATTGTGCCTGCGCGTTCAACTGCAAGTGCAAGGTTGTTCAAATCGTCTCCAATAAACTTGAGTGTGACTGGCGCACCTGTTGGGGGACCATTCTGCTGTTCGGTTATTTTTACATCAACATTCGGTATGGTACCAAAGGATGCTCGAAGGTCGCGCGCAATTTCTTCGCTCGATTCAAGACGGTCAGGGTTGAGGCGGAGCGTAACGTTTGCAAATTTTGCACCACCCTTACCCTCTCCGGTAAATGCAGAGCCAGCTCCAGCGGTTGAGGTGAATGACGTGATGTATGATTTCTCATAGAGCATTTCCTCAACCGTTCGAAGCGCAACATCCGTCGTTCTGAGCGTCGAACCTTGTCGTGCTTCCATCTCGACAAAAACGTAATCAACGTTTTCAGGTGGGAAGAAGATGACCTTGAGCAAGCCGCTGATTGGGAGGATGAATACGAGAAGAAATCCTACGCCGAGCGCAATAAAGAAGATTCTCTGGGCGCGCACATTGTTGAGGAAACGGACGAGGTGCACACGATACCATGCGCGAGCACGTACGGTGTACGCTTCTTGCATTGCTTCAAATCGATTCGCGTGTGAGTGCTTGGTGAGGTAGACGGCGATGAGTGGCACCATTCCAAGGGCGACAATGATCGAAGCAAGCAGAACAAAAATAATAGTGAAAGGAATAGACTTAATGAATTCACCGACAATTCCTGAAAGGAAAAAGAGTGGTGCAAATACTGCCACCGTGGTCATCGTTCCCCCAATGAGTGGCCATGCATACTCTTTGATAGCTGCCTTGGCAGCTTCTTCAGCATTGCCAAATTTTTGCATTCTCGTGTGGATTGCTTCAGTGATGACAATTCCTGAGTCAACGAGAATACCCACAGCGAGAATGAGTGAGAAGAGGGAAATGAAGTTAATCGTATTACCAGATGCATAGAGTCCGATGAACGCAATCACAAACGACAATGGAATTGAGAGCGCAGCGACTAACGACTCCCGCCAGCCAATGGTGAGAAGGAGACAGAGAATGACAAGTATAACCGTCTCAACACCCGAGGTCACTAAATTTGAGAGATCCTTTTTTACCTGATCGCCCTGGTCGTACACCACGAGTACCTGTGAGGTGTTCAAGAGACCATCGTTCGCTTGCATGACTTCCATCTTCGCTAGTACAGCACTCGACATCTCGGTGACGTCAACGCCAGCACGTTTGAAAATTGATAGTGTGAATGCTGATTCTGCTGGCACTCCACCTACGGAGACACGAGAAATGCTCGACTCACGTTCGACCCCATTTGCAACTTCGGCGACATCTCGGATATAGACTGGGATGCCCCCCACAGTGCTCACTGAGATACCTTCAATCTCAGATACCTGTGTGATTTTACCCTCATACCGCACCGCATACTCGATACCGTCGGTGACGACGGTACCAACAGGGAGTGTGAGATTCGCAAGTCCGAGTGCACGGGTAACATCAGAGAGGCTGAGCCCATACGCCTCAAGGGACGATGCGCGGACGAGTACTTGGATCTGATTTGCTCTCACTCCTTCAATAGTGACATCGGATACCCCGCGGACGTTTTTAAATTCGTCCGCGACTGTCTCCGCAAGCTTCGTAAATTCAAGGGGTGGAAGATCTGAAGAAACAGAAAGTACGAGAATCGGTTGATTCGCGAAATCTACTTTTGACACAAAAGGGTCGTTTGCATCAGTCGGAAGTTCGCTCTTAGCGGTATCAACAGCATCCTTGAGATCTTGAATAGACTTATCAATATCTGCATTTGCATCAAAGTTGACCACAATGCTCGAGATTCCATCTCGCGAGGTCGAGGTGAGGGAGTCAAGATTATCTACGTTGCCAATTTGTCGTTCAAGTTTATTGGTCACCAGTTCTTCCACATCGAGCGCTGAAGCACCAGGAAAAACGGTACTTACAATACCAATTGGGACGATGACCTCCGGAGCTGATTCTTTTGGAATGGCGAGTAGCGAGTAGAGACCAATACCAACAAGTGCAAGAATGAGAAGTAAACTAAACTCTCGTTTACGGAGGAAGAAAAACCAAAGAGAATGCATAGTGTTATTTACGAATTACGATTACTTCGTCACCTTCTTTCAGCCCACGAGCGTCGGTGACGATTTCTGTCTCGAGCGTAAGTCCTTCAGTGATTTGGACAGAATCTCCCTGAATAGCACCGAGTACGACAGGGAGTGAGACTAGTGTATTATTCTCACTTACACCAAATGCAATAGACCCGGATGCAAGCATTTTTAGTGATTTGAGTGGTACAATGATATCGCTCGATGCTGTCGTTGAATCATTTTTATGAGTGAATGCAATAGACACCGTACTCCCATTTTTGAGATCGGTGCCATTTGTGATACTTATCTTGACCTCACCCTTGCCAGTTACTGGATCAATCGCTGGTGCAATTTGAGAAATGGTGCCAGCGACAGTGGTATTAACCATCACCGTGTCTCCAATGTGAATACGAAAAAGGTCTTTTTCGCTCAATGCCGTACTGACTTCGAGCGAGCCATTGTTCGCAACAATTGCCGCAGGCTGTCCTTGTGAAATAAATTCTCCTGTTGTGAGATTGAGTGTATTTACGACACCACTAATCGGGGTACGAATGAGTGTCTTTTCGTAATTTACCTGCGCACTTCTGAGCGCACCGAGGGCGATTTTCAGCCCTGCACTTGATTGTGACGATGTTTTGGTAGAACCACTGAGTACAGCCTGCTCGTAGGTCTGACGGGTCCTTGATATCGTGGTGAGAGCGCCGTCAAGTGAAGTACGTGCACCTGCAAGACGTGTTTTGTATGTCGCTAAGTCAGACTCGGTGAAAGAGGTATTCGCATCATAATCAGAGATAATAAGCGCAAGCCCAGAAGTGAAATTATTAACAGTATTCACACTATCTTCAATCTCTGTCAGAATATCCTGTTCAGTCTTTCCTGCATGATTATTTGCAATTTGTTGTGCGAGTGTGGTTAGTACAACCTCAATATCGCCACGTGCTTCGTTGAATGCTTCAGTTTTTCCGGTTCCCGTAAGTCGAAACCCACGCATATAACTACTTGGGTTTTGGAAAAAATCATCAGTAAGATTTCTGATGATTGCATCAATAGTAGAGTAGGTGTCTCGATAGGTATTTCGTACGCCCACTTTTGCTTCATCGAGACTTACCTGCCCTTGCAGGGAAGAGGCAAGTGCCGATTCATACGCACCTTCGGCCTGGAGAAGTTGTGCTCGCTCACTGTTATTTTCAATCGAGCCAAGAATGGTTCCCGCGAGAACAGCATCTCCTATTTTTACATTGACTGCGGTAATACGTCCGCCTGCTTCTGCTTGGAGTTTTGCTTCAGAGACAGCACGTACCGTACCGACAACCGAAAAGGTTCCTGTCTCTTCAAGCTCTTTCACCGATTGTACAGTAACCTCAGGAAGCTTTTTTGTTTCTGCTGGAGCATCTGCGGTAGAACTATTGAGTGCAAAGTACACCGCGATAATGATAATTGTCGCAACAACACCAAGTACTACACGCACAACACGCTTCCCGTACCTGTTATATAAACGGTTTAACATAATACCTATACGAATTAAGTCCAGAACTAATGGTACCTTTATAACATAATTTTAATAAAATATCCACACCTTGCCCTCCCTTACCTTGTGTCCTCGTGTATGTACAATGCATTTCAAGGATAAGGAATTGTGGTACACATTGGTTTTCACAATGATTTGTTTTAGATAGTCTTGGAAAATTACGTCATTGTCTCAGTGATAATAAGATAATGAGCTAATTTTAAATGCTGAAGAAGCTCCAAATACGCATACATCCTACCACTCTTTTGTAGATGTTTTGATGAGTTTAAATTTGGCGACATATGGTCGACTTACGATGTCGACCATAGAGGAATCATTTTCGTGTCCCGTCACGCTTGAAAAATGTCCATATGTAGAATTTCTCTACCTTCTCACGCGCCCATGGGGTCTTGCGCAGAAAGGTGAGACTTGATTTCACGCTCGGGTTTTGGATAAAACACTGAATTCTAATTTTCTTTCCCAATTCCTCCCAGCCAAATTGTGCTACCAGTTCTTCAACAATGGTCTGGAGCTTAATGCCATGCAATGGATTGTTTTGTTGTGGTGTCATGTGAGATTGGGTATGTTATGTGATAAAGGGAAGGGGATACGAAACGAGTCTTCGCACATGGAGTAGACATACATGATTTGATGATTTGATACACATTGGTATGTCACAAAACATCATACGTATACGTCACTTCACTATGACGTACGTACTTCATGTCAACATATATTGAACCTTTCTGTCAAGTTCTGGTGACGTAAAAGTATTCAGAGAAACAAATACGCTCCACATGAAGCGCACTGCACTTTCTCACTCTGTACGTTCCAGCCACGAAGTAGGTGGGGTTAGTGGGTGAGCTTTAAGGACACTTGGATAAAGCACATGGTAGTAATGGGGGACAATAAAAAATCCCCTGCATACTTTACGTATGCAGGGGACAGAAGAACTACACATCAGCACGACGACGAATCGTCTCAAAGGAATCTGATGAAAGCACGGCACCATCTCTGAAGACTGGCACGAGCAAGTTCTTGTGCCCGAGTGCCAATGCTTCTTCTTCTCGTACAGTGCGATACTCCACTCCGTCATTCGTAGGAATGGAGATGAGTGCAAGGCGACCCGCTTTTGAGCGTTTGCCTGGGTCAGTTACTGGATTTTTCATGACATCTCTCCATGCACCATCTACAAACGCAGCGGAGCACTTGAACGCAAACTTCTGCGTATCACGATCAACCTTTTGCAACAGACCACCTCCCGAACCGAACGCGATGTTGTCGGCAGACCATCCTGTTGACTTCAGTCGTTCGAGAATCACGCCAATCATGTCGTAATCGATTCCGTCACCCTGAATGACACGCACTTTTGGATTCAGTACTTTGTACCCTTTTGCATTCACCTCAAAACCGAACGTTTCGCCGAGGATGTCGAGCACTGTGTGCACGACATCAGGCGGATTGCCGGAGTCGGGACGAACGACGAGAGTACCCTCTCGTGCAAGAACGCTCTCACGGAGTTTTCCACCCCAGAGATTCTTCGTTGCATGGTAGATATCATAACTGTCGGAAACAACAGCAACGAGACCAGTGGGGAATTGCTCGAGCATATTGCGATACGCGTCAACTTCTCCGTCTTTGCCCCACGAGGTCACCGTCGAATGCTCAGCTGCTGGAATCGAGAATCCAGCCATCTTCTCGCCGTAGTATTTCTTGGCGACGCGGATACCTTGGAAGGTATCAGTTCCCTTGAAGGAAATGAGGTGAGCTGATCCACCGATACCTGCAGATTCCACCGATGTGGATCCACGAAAACCAAAATCGTGAATTTTGAAATCGATGAGTTCTGGAGTTCCTGTGTCCTTGAGATAGCGGAGCACAAGTTTCTTCATCTCACGACTCTGTGTTGCAACTGTGGAGGGGTACCAGAGCATTGAGAGGAGGGTCTCCACGTAGTTTGTTACCCACGGGAGTTCCGGATCGGTGTTTTCAACCGTCATCAGTACATTTTGCGTCGGAATGGTAAGCCCTTCGGGTACTGCATGAATGATAATCGGGAGACGACCACCGTGGACGGTGCGGATGCGATCCCAGCCAGCAGTGTTAAACAGGCTACCACTGCCGAAGTGTGCATTGAAGTCATCTTCGGCCTCTTCGAGATCGGCCCGTCCAACGACGGAACCTTCAAGGTAGCGTTTCAGGTAGTATTGGAGACCATAGAAGGTGATCTCGGGGAAGCGGCCACCACGACTTTCGAAGAAAGAAAAAATCTTTGTCGTTTTTGGTGGATACTGTTTCCAGTGTGAGACCTTGTAGCTGTCGGTCAATTCGACGACATTTACTTCAGGGATAGTGCAGGTGTTCATGATATTACTCCTTAGGTAAGTCGGTGAGTGCTCGTTTGAGGAGTTCACCAAGTGGTGCATGTTCAGGGGTTAATAACTTTGATACCTCTTCGTACGGAAACCACGAGAGCGCATCAATGTCATCTCTGGGTCGTGGTGATCCAAAGATGTAGTCTGCGACAAAGAACGAGCTCATGATGCAGTCAGTGTCATTCCGATATCGCCAATCATCGATTCGGGTAGAACCGATGTACCTCGGTACGCAAATTTCTATGCCAGACGTCTCTTCATATGCTTCACGATTTGCTGCGTCTTCGAGGGACATATCGCATGTAGGGTCGAAGAATCCACCGATGAACCGCCATTTCCCCATGTCGTGTGCTTTCTGTCCGAGAAGAATCTCTTGGGTCTCTTTGCGACGTATTGCGATGTCAACAACAGGGTAGGGAATAGGAGGGCGACGCATCTGTGCCTGGATGAGACCCTTTCTGAAGTCGGGCGTCAGCGGTGATCGCGTGCAGTCCTCGCGGATAGATGTGCCATTGGGTGAGGGAATTTCTTCCACCACTTTGGTAGCGTACTTCCCACTGTAGTAAGGTATGAATGAGTCACGTGACCCATACAAAATCACTTCGTGCAGAGGGAAGAGTGCGTCGATAGTCGCATCAAGGTTCATGCTCCACACCGCATTTGATGGGTGGTCAAAAACCTCTGCTATTACTGCGCGTGCGAATGATTGTTGAAGCATTTCACGACGTGTTTCAAACGCAAGCGGATTACGAGGTGTCGGAAGACCCTTTCCCGACCCGAGCACAACAAGCAATCTTTCATTGGATTCTTGTGCATACTCGAGTAAGTAACGATGACCGATGTGGAGTTCAGGAACTTGAAATCTTCCAACTACGACACCAAGTGTATGCTTTTTCATGACAGGTTCCTTTCTGTGTGTAGTGTCAAAGAACAAACAATGAGTGAGTATTAGAAAGTGTTTATATTACACTATCTAAACATAAAAAAATATGTGCCTCGTTCATTACTAAGTGTATGATATACAATTACTATGATAAAGTCAAGTGTTTGGTGTGGGGAACATACCTATCTTTATAAAACCTCGATTTCCTGAACGAGTGGGGATGTGAAGCGGTACAGCTCTGCAGGTCTGAATGCACCACCTGAGCGCTTTCGATTGAGTGAAGTAAGTACGCCAATTTTAAGAATCTTTTTTCTAAAATTTCTCTTATCAAGGTCCGTCTTTGATATGCTTTCATACACGCACTCAAGCTCGGTGAGTGTAAATTCTTCTGGCATGAGCTTGCCCACAATTGTCGTGTACCGAATACGAGAACGGAGTCGTAGAAGGGCAGTTTTTAGAATGTTGTCATGATCATATGCAAGCCCATGAGCCTCCTCTATGGGTACCCACCATGCATCCTCGGTATCTTCTCGCTCATGTGTACTGAGCGCATCCCATGGAATGAGTGCAATGTATCCAACCGCGACTACACGACCACGCGGGTCACGATTAAGTTCACTAAATGTGTACAATTGCTCGATGTAGACCGTGCTCTCAATATGACCTTTCGTTCGCACGATGCGTCGGACTGCTTCTTCTGCAGTCTCAGTCGGGTCGATGAGCCCACCAGGTAGTCCCATGGTATTGGGGAAGTGTGGTGGTCTGTGAACTGGCGCGAGACGAATAAGGAGCGTCCCGTCACGTACGGTCATAAGAGCGACATCAGTAGCGAGCACAGCAAAACGTAAGTGAGCTTCTCCTGTTTCTTTTTTCATACATACATGATGCTATATACCTGTATTATTGTCAATAATACACTTATACTCAAAAGTCCTTGCATATAGTAAGTGTATAGTATACACTAAGCAAGTTATTCATCTAAATTAAGATATTATGATTACTTTTAAAACAGGGATTCAGCGATTTGTTGGAAGTAGAAGGGAGTACTTTGAGTGTAGTTACGTTATGGCAAGTATGTTTCTTGTTACCGTGTTGTACGAAATATTCTCAAAGTCTATGTTTTCAGATTTTAGTTTCAACGTGTACGAATTCATCGGTACGTGGAGTGGCCTCGTGACCGTGTGGCTCTGCCGTACCGAAAATGTGCTTTGTTGGCCTTGGGGTATTCTCAGTGCGCTCATGTTTGGATTTTTCTTTGACACGATAGGCCTCCCCGGTCAACAGTGGTTAAATTGGGGATACTTTCTCAGTATACAGATATGGGCGTGGCCGAACTGGGCGTTTGGTGGAGAGAAACACACGTCACTTCGTGTGACATTCCTTAGCATGAAAGAACGAGTATTGGCGCTCATGGTAGTGACGCTTGGTACGATATTGATCTACATACTTATTGATACGCTTGTACCAGGGTCGGTATATCCAGTTTTCGATGCCACGGTCGTGTCTTCAAGTATCGTCGCACAGTACCTCCTTGGTCGAAAAAAAGTTGAGAGTTGGTATCTCTGGCTCGGACCAGTGAATTTCTTCTCTATCGGGCTCTTCTATCTCGCTGGTGCATATACCGTCATGGCACTCTACATCGCCTTTTTTGTCCACGCATTGTTTGCAATTAAAAGTTGGAGAACGAACGCTCAATTATAAGCTGTAATCATATACTTCTATGTTTTCTCGAGGACTCATTATAGGAAAGTTCTACCCCCCACACCGAGGACACAAGTATCTTATCGAACGCGCACAAGCTGAGTGTAAGGAACTGACCGTTATTGTGTGCTATAAGCAAAGTGAAAATATTTCAGGAACACTTCGTGCACAGTGGTTGCAACGGATTCATCCTACGGTGCGCGTGTTGGTTGTTGAAGATAATAAACTTGCGGATGATGATTCACAGGGTTGGGCTCAATTCACCATCAGTATTTTAGGGTATGTTCCTGATGCGGTTTTTACTTCAGAGGCATATGGTGATCCATACGCATCATTTATGGGAACTGTGCATGTACTCGTGGATCGAGATAGGACACACATCCCCATTTCAGCAACCATGGTACGGAGTGACCCTATGAAGTATGTAGAGTTCCTCGAACCATGCGTTCGCGCATATTTTGCACGAAGGATCTGTATTCTTGGTGCTGAGTCAACAGGAACTACTACTCTCTCAAAAGCACTCGCGAAGCACTATCACACCGTGTGGGTGCCAGAGGATGGGAGAATGTACTCAATGGGGAAAGTCCATGGTGATATCAATGCAGAATGGAGAACTGATGAGTTTGTTCATATTGCGGAAGCACAGGGTGAATTAGAAGATATGCTCGCAGAGTCATCGAATGGGCTTGTTATCTGTGATACCGATGCATTCGCGACCTCAGTTTGGCATGAACGATACATGGGTACACGTTCTCCTCGCGTTGAAGCAGTTGTACAGCGTCGTTCTTACGATTTGTACATCGTTACTGGTGATGAGATTCCCTTTGAGGATGATGGGCTTCGTGATGGTGAGTGCGTCCGACACTGGATGCATCAGCGTCTCATTGCACGACTTACTGAGGAAGACAAAAGATTTATTGTCGTTACAGGCTCTCAAGAAGAGAGACTTACAAAAGCAATCAGTGAAATTGATGCACTGTAACGTATGGAGAACGTGCACAAACTCCCGAAGGGAGTTTGTGTACGAGATGTACGATCTAAGGTTTTGATTACCTCTGTCACATACGAGTACGCAGTTCGAATATGTCTTCTCAAGACTCAAGAAAATACGACAC
Source organism: uncultured Candidatus Saccharibacteria bacterium (assembly GCA_964508585.1). GTDB lineage: Bacteria > Patescibacteriota > Minisyncoccia > Phycocordibacterales > UBA918 > Damh-18. Next base: position 4,067 of record CAZDUC010000010.1, on the reverse strand, counting down.
TCTCTGAGTGTATCTCTTTGAGATACTGTTGATAGCGTAGGTCCGGTAGATATAGTTTGTAATTGAGTCGTGAGAAGACAATTTTGTATGATTTGCCGAATTTTCCTCGTATCGTCGATTGAATGCGAAATGTAGCAGTTTTACCCGTTGGGATTTTAGCAAAGAGTAACGTTCCCAGCGTCACCTGCGAGACTTCATCACCACGAACTGTAACATCTGCGGTGACGATAGCACCAGGTGCTGTCCCTTCAATTTGGTACATGAAACCAGCTGTTTTTTTACCTGAAGCGATAGAGACGGGGACGAATACCTCTTGCTGTTTGCTTGTGATTGCTACTTCGATATAGAATTTGCCCACGGCTTTATCTTCTACGCCTTTTTGCTTTATTCTCTGAAAGTGCGCTTGGTTCTTTTTTATCTTTACCTCGATATGTGGGTTTTTACCCTCCTTCTGATTTGCTTTTATCAACTCATCTTGAAGTACATGTAATTTTGCATCCAGTTCTTTTATACGTTTTTTGTTTTCAGGAGACATTTTTTGCATACCATAAGTATAAAACAAGAAAACAAGCTTTTTGTCCTGATATGGGAATAACACTAAAGAAGAGCGAAGCATCCCGCAATGCTTCGTTTTTCATTTTAAATTCCCATATTCCCCGAGGGCTTACCATGATTTCTTAAGTGAACTGGCAGACCGTATGGGTTGACATGAGAGCTTTGTTAAACGAAAACAGGAATAACACTCTCGAGTATACATTTGAGGTTATGCTTAAAATGAAATGAATAGGGAAGTCTTCGTTACCATGTGCAGTGTTTTTCTTCAGGCTTTGAATCTACAAACCAATTGTCCATGTTGTTCCTCGAATTGGGAAAGTGCATTGTAATAGCGCTGTAGCACTCACCCCTGCAACATCAATTTTTAGTTGTGTTCCTACATACGGCATAACGTCGTTTTTAAGAATAGCCTTGATAGTGAATAGGCGTGTTTGTCCAGGAGTAAATGGTACTTGTATCGGCACAAATGCTAGACCATTATTGAATATGTTTCCCGCTTTTGTAGTACCACGGAACGTATTACTATCATCGCTCACGGTAAAACCAGTAATGGATTCTGTTTTTGCTGTGCCAGTTTGTTTTACTGAAAATCCTGAGAGAGTTGTAGATTCTTTTCCGATATTGATAATCTGAAGATATGAAATTGACACTGATGAGCCTCCGCGCGCTGTCCCACCCATGAGTAGAGGAACAGGAATCACTACGAGTGTTGTGTCTGATTTTTTGGTTGCGGAATTCTGTGTGCTCTTACCCACAATAAGTGTTTCTCGCGCAATTGTGCCGAGTTCGAGATTTTTATCTCCAAGGAGCACAATGGTGTAAGCACCATCAGCAAGTTTTTTGGAGATTTTTGTTTTCCATTCACCGTTTGTAACTCGAATAGCTCTACTTGTATACATCACGCGCTCGTTTCCTTCTTTGTATATGCGTATGTGCACATTCTTTGTACCCACGGCGGTTCCTGAGAGAGTCGGCTTTGATGTTTTTGTAGTGAGTGAAGAATCAGAAATATCGCCTGTAATAACATGCGCAGTTACTGCACAAGTAGCTCGTGCATTTCCAGAGGAAAAACGGTACGAGTACGTTGCTGTCGTCTTTGGGGTTTTGGTTGCGGCTCCGCTTAGAGGGATAACTCTACCATTACCCATGGTTGCGGTTTCTGCACTGGTACTATTCCACGTAATCCGCATTGCATCACCCTGAGCGAGAAAAACATCCTCCGCCTTCTTTACGGTAATGGTTCCGTTTTTGGTAGTAACATGGAGTTCGCAAGAGGGCTTTGTGCTTGCCGCATGTGAAGAAAATGGGGTTAGTGCGATAAGAAGTAACAGAGTAAAAACTGAAAAGCGGACCGACGACTTCGGACAAGTAAATGATTTCATAGTATTCTTTTTAGCTTCTAACTTTGTGAGAGATTCGAACGTATTCATTATACCATACCGTATAGAGTAGCTTTTTCCTACAAAGTAAAATATCTGCATATGAAAAGATGGACACTCGTCGAGTGTCCATCTTTTCATAAGTCGCTAAACTCTCGAGAATTGCTCGTAACTAGCTAGAACGCAGAAACATTGTCCCCGACAATTCCAAAGTCAGCAGCAGTATTGAGGAGAAGAACACCACTGTGTAAATGAATGTTTGGCGCTGTGTTAATTGCAGTCATCCAGTCAGTCGCCGTAACAGAGCGGACGTCACCGTTTACATCAACATATGCATACGATGCGGCCTGAGCGAAGACGGGGAGACTCATAACAGCGAACCCCATAAATCCAATAATGGTGAGAGCAATCATAGCGACCGATACCTTCGTTGTGATAAATTTAGTCATATAATTTGTATTACATATAGTTCTAATAATTTCTTTGGAAACAATTACTACAGGTGCATAGTTGCCCAGTCTTAAGTGTTGAAAGAAGAATCTCTATAATGTAGCCGGTGTGGTTACAAATCCATTACACTGAACCTTTTTTGATGAGTGCTTCTGTAAGACGAAATGATTGTGGAGCTCTGTGCAGTTCGCGAAGTTTCGAATCCATGGTGCGTCTATAAAGCCACTAACTATATGTATACTGCTATTTGTAAATTTTTAATGTACGAGTGGAAATTATTCAATAAATTCAAGACGTGTTACCTCGGCACCGCGCTCAGTCATCTGGCTGTATACATGAATCTTTGTGCCATTTACGAACTGATCTGGAATACATGGTGCTTCACTGTTGTCTAGAGAACGGCACACAGTCGTTGTGCTGAAGAATAGTGGCACCACATGCCCTTCTTCACCATCTTCAGTAAAGACAATATGCCAATCTTGAGGGTTGAATGGAACAGCGAGGTTTTTGAGTATGTATCCCTCTCTTTCAAAACTAAATTCTCGTGGGAGCTCAAACTCCCCAGGAGCACAGGTAACGCTATCGATGAACCATCCATCACCGATGCGATTGAGAGTAAATACAGACTGTGCAGTAAGTTCTTTTTCCTTTGCCATAATGAGTATGCGTACTTTATTCTCTTGGGTAGACACCACCCTTCCAGTAGCGCGCATGGGGGTGGTGGTTTGGCAAAGGATTGGGTCTATTTCGGTTTGTAGCCGTTCTTCGCTCGCTGTGAGTCTTGCCCGTAGTGCTTCACTCAATATTTTTTCACTCGCAAGGCCATCGGCGTATGGTGTCGTTGTGGTTGACTGCACAGCTTTGAGCCATGCAGTATAGAAATCGAGTGCGATATTAACCGGTTTTTCCTGTGCAACTTCTTGCATATACGAAACCTCCTCCACGGGTTCATTGTTGTATGATCTTGCAAACAATATACCTGCAACAATAAGTAGACATGCTCCCAATATTGCTAAACCACCTATGAGATTTTTATTTTTTTCCATGTATTGTATGTGTGAAATGGTACGTAATGTAACGTAAAACCATTTTTATTATCTAGTTACACAGAGAAGCCGTCGCGAGTCGATGACTATTACACAGTATGAGCGATGTACAATGTGAACCAGCCTTAATACAGTGGTCTAGGAATTTTAGACACCGTTTCATAAGCGATTCCCCCTCAAGTGAGAGAAAAGAGGACAGAAGACACTACTTTCTAGACCGAAAGTAGTGTTTTCTTAACAAGCTGGCTGTGTGGGACGATGTTAGAACTTTTTTGCAACAATCTCAATAACGTGCCAATACTTTTCATTTCCCACTGCCGTCTTTCCCATGCCTTTCATCTCATTATTTTTTAGTATTTCAAAACCAGAAAAAAGATTAACTGCCTCTTCTAATGATAGAAACGTCATCTTTTCATTTTTTGACCATTCATCTTCTGGTCCAAAAAATTGCCCTACAAAAACACCCCCTTTTTTTATTGAGTACAATATCTTAAGAAAAACTCCATTAAAAATATCTGGATGAATAAAAGGTAATGAATACTGTGCCGTCACTAAATCATATCTTTCAGGCAATAATTTAAAATCTTCAATAGGAATATTGAAGAAATTAAGTCCTTTTGTTGGCACATAATAATCT
>CAZDUC010000009.1:0-17220 GCA_964508585.1 uncultured Candidatus Saccharibacteria bacterium | reverse complement strand
TGCAGTACCAAAGGATTTTCCTCATGACGTTATAGTATGTACACACTCTATCTTCCTTGAATCCACTATTTTCTCATCCATGACGAATTTGACTTTGTAGAGAAAGGCGCTACGATAGATGTCACATCAGAGATTGTGGCGACTACCAACCGTCAGTCCCTTGGGACGTACTCATATCCTGAGTTCCTAATCTGCAAGTACAAGTGTCGAGAATCAAAACTCTCGGAAGCTCGGTGGAACCGCGGTTTACAGGAATGTAAAAATCGTCCGAGTAAAAACATGATTTGTCGTGTTTTTGCTTGGGCGTTTTTTAAATGAACAAACGAATGCAGCGACTATAACTTCTGGTCTGTCTACTCTTCTTCCACAAAGAAAAAAGTAGACCAAGATGACGCGGACTTTTACTCAAGGTCAAATACGTAACGCGTTACTTTTTAGACACAATGTCCAGGGAAATATTACTTTCTTAAATTATAACTTAATTCAGAAAACATCATGGAATCACATTTAGAAAAAAAGCGACACACCCTTGCACACCTTCTCGCGACTGCAGTCTTGAGAGACTTTCCCCATGCAAAACCGACGATTGGTCCAGCAGTGTCGAACGGTTTTTACTACGACTTTGATTTCACTGGAGGAGCAATTCCAACAGATGCCGATCTCAAGCAACTCGAAAAGACCATGAAAAAAATGCTCTCGTCATGGAAAGCATTTTCACATGAAGTAGTCACTCCGGATCAAGCTCGGAATGTTTTTACAAACAACCCGTACAAGACCGAGCTCATTAACGACCTCGAAAAAACCGGTGAGTCTATCACCCTCTACACCATAGGCGAAGGAGCAAGTGCCTTCACTGACCTTTGTCGTGGTGGGCATAGTGCATCTCCCGCAACTGATATCGATGTAGACTCCTTCAAACTCACCTCGCTTGCGGGTGCGTACTGGAGAGGTGATGAGAAAAACATGATGTTGACGCGTATTTATGGACTCGCTTTTGACACGAAAGACGATTTAGTCAAGTACCTCGCTGATGTCGAAGAAGCAAAGAAACGCGACCATCGAAAGCTCGGTAAGGAACTTGACCTCTTTACCTTTTCCGATTTAGTAGGTGCTGGACTTCCCCTCTATACCCCAAAAGGCACCATTTTACGCGATGAATTAGCGAAATTTTCCGAGTCGCTTCAAGCTCGCGCTGGTTTTGAGAAGGTGTGGATTCCGCACATCACAAAGGTTGATCTCTACAAAAAATCTGGTCATTGGGATAAGTTTGGACACGAACTTTTTCTGGTACAGAGTCAGGAATCACATGATGCGTTTGTCCTCAAACCGATGAACTGTCCGCACCATACGCAGATATATGCATCACGTCCACGCAGTTATCGCGACCTCCCGGTGCGTTATATGGAGACCACCACCTGTTACCGAGATGAGAAGACTGGTGAGCTTGGAGGCCTCACTCGCGTGCGATCACTCACACAAGATGACGCCCACGTCTTCTGTCGCCCAGACCAAATCGAGCAAGAGTTTGAGAGCATCATGCAGATGATAAAATCACTTTACCGTGCCCTCGGTATGGAATTTAAGGCCCGACTCTCATTCCATGACCCTGAACACAAGGAGAAGTATTTGGGTGACTCTGAACTCTGGAAGAGTGCTGAAGAAAAGATTGAAGTAGTCGCAAAAAAACTTGGGCTCGATTACCACGTTGCTCAGGGTGAAGCTGCGTTCTATGGACCAAAGATAGATATCATGGTGATTGATGCACTCGGGCGCGAGTGGCAGTGCGCAACGCAACAGCTCGACTTCGTACAGCCAGAACGTTTTGGGCTTGAGTACACTGATAAGGATGGAACGAAGAAGACACCGGTGATGATTCACAAAGCACTTCTCGGTACCATCGACCGTTTCCTCGGCGTCTACATAGAGCATACGGCAGGCAACTTCCCTCTCTGGCTCTCTCCAGAGCAAATCCGCATTATTCCTGTTGCTGAAGCACATCATGCGTACGCCCGTCACATCTACGAAGAGTTACATGCTGTCGGTATTCGGGTAAAACTCGACGACACCAATGAGTCCCTCGGTAAACGTATCCGGAGTGCAAAGACTGATAAACTTCCATACTTCGCCGTTATTGGTGATACTGAAATTGCGAACAAGAATGTCACCCTTGAATCACGAAGTGGTACATCGGTACAAATGACACTGAGTACGCTCGGAAACCACCTTCTCGCAGAGATTGAGACGAAGAAACTGTAAATCTCAGGAAGTGGTGATACGTAAAACACCGGCGCCAGAGGGGCGCCGGTGTTTTACGTATACCTATGCTTTAACTTCCTCAAGGAGCGCTTCGACGCGTTCCCTATTGAGAACCATCCATTCGCTCTCGCTCGGATATCGTTTCTTCGCGAGTAAAATCATTTTATCTAATGTTTCCATGTGGTCAGCGAGTGAGTCGTGTTGCCGTGCAATGAGTCGAAGTGCGTCGCTCGAGATAAGCGTTGCATGTGCGTGCGCATGTATCTCAAGCGTTCTGAGCATCTCAGCGTCAACTGCTACCTCTACTTCAGGCTCTGCTCCTTCTGGCTTTTTCGATTCACCTCTATCCTCACCCGCGATTGGCTCAGAAACTATTTCCCGAGAATCCGGGAGTGCTTTTTTTTTAGAACGAGTACGTATGCGAGCACGAGCCCCCAAAGTACAATTGCTCCATAGAAGATTGCGGTAAGCATTGGCCCTGCATCAAAGCCGGTGTACGGTGTTTGTGAGAGTGAAATACCACTCACCATACCTTTGCCAACATTCACGTCAAGTGTACAGGATTCTTTCTTATTTCCATTATATACGTCAAGTGTGTACGTCGTTGACTTACTTGGGCTCACCGTAAAGGTATCAACGTCTTCGTCAATTTTTGAATCTTTCTTAGAATCTGCAAGTGTTTTTGAACCATCTTTAAGGACGAGTCTGTCAGTACGCTCATTTTTCCATGAAAGCTTCACGCTCTCACCGGTACGAATTGAAGTATCTGAGATACTAAAGACACAACGTGGTGCGTCATTGTCGTCATCGTCGTCATCATTTTCGTCGATACGAACCGTCACTCGACAGGTATCTGAGTCTCCGCTACCTCGTGCCGTGAGTATGAATGTTGTATCGCGCTTTATGGTTACTTCTTCACTTCCGTCATCATCAACATCACCAACTCCTTGATTGATGTCGACATCATCCGCATCTGACGTCTTCCAACGAAGTGTCACCTCGTCACCTTTTTTCACCTTTGCATCGCTTACCGTAAATGAATCACAGCGAACATCATCGTCATTATTACGACTGCTACTATGTGATGAGTACGTATTGTATACGTAGTTATTGAAGTTATTGACATTCGTGACTGAATTTGTCGTTGTACTTGTGTGAATGACACTCTCCTCGACATCAATCGCTACCTGGCAGGTGTGACTCTGTGAGCCACTACGTGCGGTGAGAGTAAAGACGGTATCATGGAAGAGATTTACCACACTACTTCCGTCAACGAGGACAGAACCTACTCCATTGTTGATTGACACATCTCCTGCATGAGTCGTACCCCAAGAGAGGGTGACGGAATCACCTTTATTAATACGTGATTTACTCGCGGTGAAGAAATCACAGCGTGGTGCAGTAGGTGTTTCATCATGTGTCACGGAGACCGTATCAGTACACTTCACGGTACCGCCATTTCCTGTAGCGGTGAGTTCATAGCTTCGAGATTGTGTTGGATACACCACTTTTGTCCCATCGACAGATACGGTGCCAATACTCTGAATTGAAACAGCAGTCGCGTTGGTGGTATCCCACGTAAAGGTGGTTGGACTTCCCTCTTTCACTGAAGCGGGAGTAATGTCGAACGTACAGGTTGGCGCTGGGTACACAACATCCTTTGGGGTGACCACAATCGTATCAGTACACTTCACGGTACCGCCATTTCCTGTAGCGGTGAGTTCATAGCTTCGAGATTGTGTTGGATACACCACTTTTGTCCCATCGACAGATACGGTGCCAATACTCTGAATTGAAACAGCAGTCGCGTTGGTGGTATCCCACGTAAAGGTGGTTGGACTTCCCTCTTTCACTGAAGCGGGAGTAATGTCGAACGTACAGGTTGGCGCTGGGGGTACCACCTTAGGAATCACCTGCACTGACTTCACACATTTTGCAACTCCACCATCCCCCGTAGCGGTAAGGGTGTAGTTTCGCGAAGCGGTTGGCATCAAATCCTTCGAACCATCGAGTGTCACCGAACCAATACCATCAATCGATACGGTACGTGCGTCACTCGTATCCCACACAAGCTTCACCGTCTCGCCCTCGTGAATGGTTGAGGGGAGGACATTAAGCGCACAGGTAGGTGCAGGAACTTCACACTCAATATCGCAATCGACACAGTCGACATTAACACTTGCATTTGCATTCGCGTATCCTGAATTAGTTGCCCACGCGCTTCCACCCTGACTATTGTTAGTTGCGCCTGATGCTCCCGTAGAGCCAGAAGACGCGCTCGCACTTGCGCCGAGCCCAGTGACCGTATTTTGTGTTGCAGTAAAGGTTGACTCCTGCGGTGCTGGAAGTGTTGTCAAAGGATCACTACCAAACGATGCGAGCGCTTCCTCTTGTGCTTGTGTAAATGAGTTTTGTGCATCAGCGAACATGTCGCCACCAAAATCCCACACACTTGCGCTCGTCGTCGATACCGCTGGAACAATGAAGAGCAATGCGACAGGAATCGCGATCACCGCTCCAATGTATGCAATTGTGTATTTGTTTTTCATACGTTATTTTTTAATATGTTGTAATACCCCATAATTTGTACTTCTAAATATGCTCACCTACGCGACTGTACGTAAACATATTGAAAGTATAAATTTGTAAAATGACCAACGTTGAGGTGTTGGATGCGTGGCACAAAAAATCAACAAGAACGAGGAGAACGATATGGTTACTATTGTACAGCAAAACGAAGTTTTTGTCAAAAAGCTTGCTTTTCCAGACTTTCTCTACTTATCAGTTCTTGGGTATGAGTCAACAAGCGTTGCTTCCACGACGAAGCGATCATCCTTTGTCGCAAATGAATTACAGGTCGCAAGGACGAGCTTTGGCGTATCGTGTTGAATAGAAATTTCTGCATCCGATGCTTTCGCTTCGTACACACGGTCTACACTATACACATACTCTGTATCTTTTGACTGTACTCGAATCATATCACCCCATTTGAGTTTACTAATTCCATTGAATGCTTGAAAATTTTTGTTGCGGACGTTCGGAAGGTAGCTCGAATGACCGAGAATAAATATGGTTCCGGTATCAACAAAATCAGCTGAATCAGGGTGACGTACCACTCCAGAGAGGAGTGCCGTATCGAGCGCTTCGACAGATGATGATTCTGGATTAAGCACCGTTATCCCCTTTATACCGAGGGTATCAATACTGATTGAAATGGGAAGTGGTTGCGTATCTGCAGTAATCAATGGCTGGGTATCTCTTTCAAAGTCTGCTGTGTCTAAATGATTTTCCTGATCCTTAGACATCATTCCAGTATCTACATATTCCGCAACTTCATCAGCAACTGGCTTTTCAGGAAGAAAATCAACAATATAGAAAAATGCATACGTGAGGGATATAACACCAACACACACAAAGAAAAAAACGAGGCGTTGCTCTCGCTTTGAGGAGTACGGCGCGTAGTTGTGTTCTTGCTGTTGATTTTCCATGTTTTAATATGTGTCGATATAATTACAACTCCATCGTTGCAAAAATGCTATGCGCATATCTAACAATAAAATATAGTACATTATTATACGATTTTGTCAACTACACAAGGCTGAATTCTAATCTGAAATGCATACACGTCTCTTGAGTAAAGAAGGCTCATATTCCACTATTCACAAAGCGAAAAAAGGCTTTTCTCAATCTGGTCACATGCTATAATTGACCGCGTTATAATGAGGAACATACATTTTTCATTCATTGTCGGTCTCCTTATGGGCGGTATTGTTGTTTTCTTTATTTTCTACAAACAAATTGAGACACAGAATACTTCAGACTTTGATGCCAATACACAATCCTGTGTTGGCCACACTCACCTTTCTGATACTGCCTGTATGACACCAACTATTTCAAAAATACCCTATGCAGACTTGAAGTCAAAAATCGAAAAATATATTACGGAAGAAAAAGCGAGAGGAACACTCGTTGAAACGGGTTTCTATTTTCGTGACCTCAAGAATGGACCGACTCTGGGTATTAATGAACATACTGAGTTTACTCCCGCAAGCATGCTCAAAGTACCAGTACTCATCGCATACCTCGATATCGCAAAAGACAATCCAGAGATACTGAACACGGAACTGGTGATATCGGGAGACGCAATTCAAGCTGAAGATAATGCGTTTGATCAAAATTACATTCCCAGAGAACGTGTGGAAGCAGATACACCATACACAATTGACGAACTGCTCCGACGTTTAATTGTTTTCTCAGACAATATTGCAAGCATAGCTCTCATTCAATATCTTGAAGGGACTCTCTCCACAAATGTAAACAAATTCACTGAAGTGTTCCAAGGGCTTGGGTTACTCCCTGACGTTGAGGAAAATGAATTTGTACTCTCAACAAAACGTTATTCGCAAATGCTTAGTACTCTTTATTACTCCGCGTACCTTCCTGCTGATATGTCAGAGAAAGCACTCGCACTCCTCGAGGAAAGTGAATATGAAAACGGACTTGTCGCTGGATTACCAAAGGATTTGCGTATTGCCCACAAATTTGGTGAACGTACTATACTCTCACTTGCTGGATCATCAACACCGCCCGTACTCCGACAACTTCACGACTGCGGTATTGTGTATTACCCAGAAAACCCATATCTACTCTGTGTCATGACTCGTGGGAAAGAATATAGAGAGCTTGAAAAATTCATTCAGACTATCTCACAGATGGTGTATGAAGAGATAGAATCCAGAAAGATAATCAGATAAAACATGTAACGAATTTTGTCAATGTATAGCTTGACATAGTCATGCTCATATGGTAGTATCTCAGGCATATGAATGAAACACAAACTATGAGGGGTGCTGTCGTAAAGACACTCGCAATCGTCGGTTTTATGGTTACGATTGGCTTTTTGGTGTATTTCGCTATTGCTGGAGTAAAGCATGCACCCGAAGGGCTCGCTTCCCTTGCCACCATTGCAGAAAAAGTTAACCTCTACCAACCTGATGCCCCTGAACTCACTGTTGCGACTGAAAAAATAGTCGTGAACTCTGAGGAATCATTTCAAGTTTCATGGACAGACATGAAAGACGATGGTGAATATAAATTTACGTATGATTGTGTGCCCGGTGTACGTCTCACCGTACGAAGCACCGATGGTGTCTTTGTTCCAATGGGTTGTAGTGAAACGCTCACGCTCCCAGCTGATGTGCACGGACTTTTCCTTACCGCAATCTCAGACGACATGCGCTTCACCGACATTCCACTTACCGTTGCATTTTCAAAGAAAGACGGCGGTGATGCAATCTCGAATACAACGAAATTGACCGTCATTAATGCAACCATCCCCGTACAGGTAGCAACGAGCGAGAATGTGTCTCCAGATGAATCAAAAGAGGTGCCTGTAGTTTCTGTCATTGAGACACCAGTGGTTCCTGAATCGGAACCAAAGGAAACTACCCCAGTAATTGACACTGCACCAAAAACACCTGAACCTTCACTCCCAGTAACACCGGAAGTAAAGACGTACAGTGACCTCAGCATCACCCCAGTTGCAAGCGGTGTTCTCAAAAACGGTGTCTTCTTGTCTACCATCACTTTTGATCGTGACCTCAATAATGCAGTGCAATTTAAAGTGGAAAACATTGGTACGAAGACTTCCGGCACATGGTCATTCACTACCGTACTCCCTTCAGGAGAGGTGTACACTTCACCAATACAAACTCCACTTGCACCACAAACACATGTGGTATTCACTCTCGGATTCTACCTTGATGCATCGGCTCCGAGTATGGTCGAATTCACACACACGCTCTCAATGTCAGGTACCGATGCGAGCACAAAGAATAATATCGCTTCTCAGAGTGTACGGGTAATACAATAAATTCACCTACAATCAACCATGTTAAAATCCCCACAAGCTTCGCTTGTGGGGATTTTTTAACTCATACAAAACAAGTACGTAAAGACAGACACAACAATGCATCAGCCCACACATATCCTTTCTTCCTCCATACTCCGTATTCGCACTTACCGTATATTCACACCTGTTACGTATACGGTAAATGCGGAAAATATTTTAAAGAAGATTATGTAAGGGGTAAAGAGACATACGGACGAGTCTGAGCGGGACGAACACAACGTAGTAGATGGGGTATTATTTACCTTTTAGACGTCGAGGTTGGCCATGTGCGCATTGGATTGTATAAACGACTTCCGACTCGACACGTCTGTCCCCATGAGGATGTCAAATACTTTATCTGCTTCAAGTGCATCAACGATTGACACTTGCTTAAGCACACGGTTGGTGGGATGCATGGTGGTCTCCCAGAGTTCTTCAGGATTCATCTCTCCGAGACCTTTGTACCGTTGAATACGAACTTTCGTCGATTTTGTCGCAGTCTCTTCTTTTTCAACTTCTTCCTCCTCTACCGCTTCGTCTGATTCAGTCACCTCAGCAATCGAGACATCATTGCCAAGAAACGCATTTTTCTCTTCATCGGTGTACGCATACTTTATCTCTTTTCCACGCTGGATTTTGTAGAGTGGTGGTTGTGCAATGTAGAGAAACCCACCGTCAATCACGGGTCTGAAGTACCGATAAAAAAGCGTGAGGAGGAGTGTACGAATGTGTGCACCGTCCACGTCTGCATCGGTCGCAATGATAATTTTGTGATAGCGAAGCTTACTGAGATCAAAGACATCACCAATCGCAGTTCCCATCGCGACGACAAGATTCTTGACCTGCTCTGAGGCAAGCATCTTGTCGAGTCGTGCGCGCTCCACATTAAGAATTTTTCCTCGGAGTGGAAGGATTGCCTGTGTACGTCTATCACGTCCCATCTTCGCTGAACCACCCGCAGAGTCTCCCTCTACAATAAAGATTTCAGACTCTACTGGACTCTTCGTTTGACAGTCGGCGAGTTTGCCTGGAAGGGTCATACCCTCGAGCGCGCCCTTGCGTAACACAGAATCCTTTGCTGCCTTCGCTGCCTTTCGCGCCTTCACCGCAATGGTCACCTTATTGATGATTGCTTTTGCATCATCGGGGTTCTCTTCAAGGAACTCATTAAACGCATCGCTGAATACCGACTCCACCGCACTACGGGCTTCCACTGAGCCAAGCTTTGCCTTTGTTTGTCCCTCAAACTGAATGTCTGGCATCTTCACCGACACCACCGCGGTAATACCCTCAAGCACGTCGTCACCTGTAAAGGCACCATCTTTCTCTTTGAGGTAGTTATTCTTTTTTGCGTAGTTGTTGAGTGTACGAGTGAGTGCTGTCTTAAATCCGGTGATATGCGTTCCGTGTTCTGGGTTAAAGATATTGTTTGCAAATGCACTGATGCGAGGACTAATGTCATCGACGTACTGGAGCGCTACCTCTACTGACTGCACCCGCTCATCAAGCGGTGTATCAAAGCCACCTTTTTCAATGTAGAAGATATTCTTGTGGACGGGGGTTTGGTACTGGTTGTTGAATGCGACGAGTGAGCGAAGTCCCCCCTCAAAGAAGAAGTGGATGTGTGGGACTTCGAGGTGCATGTCTGCGAGGTAGTGCTTCCCCGCAAGACTTGCCATGAATTTTTGAATATCCTTTTCACTCATCTCCTTCGCATCTTCTTCACTTCCGCGCGCATCAATGACGGTGATTCGAAGACTTTTCACGAGGTATGCCTGCTGGCGAAGATGGCCAACGATGCGCTTGAAGTCGTATTTGATTTCGGGGAAGATGGTTGGATCGGCTTGAAAAGTAATCACCGTCCCTTGCAATTTTGACGGACCAACTTTCTTCACCTTCGCTTTCGGCTTTCCAATGTTGTACTCCTGTATGTGGTACCCACCATCGCGATGCACCTCTGCAACCATATGTGTCGAGAGCGCATTCACCACCGAAGCACCCACACCATGAAGTCCTCCTGAGACCTTGTACCCCTCCCCACCAAATTTTCCTCCTGCATGGAGTGTGGTGAGAATGGTCTCAAGCGCAGACATTTTTGTCTGCTTATGCATATCAACAGGAATACCGCGACCATTGTCGGCGACACGCACATAGTTTCCGGGAAGGAGTGCTACCTCCACTCGGTTTGAAAAACCGCCCATCGCTTCATCACGTGAGTTATCAAAAATCTCCCAAATGAGGTGGTGAAGTCCATCAGGACCGGTGGTGCCGATGTACATGCCGGGGCGCTTGCGCACGGGCTCAAGCCCCTCGAGGACCTGGATGGAATCTGCACTGTATGAACTTTGTTTACTCACGGTGAATCGTTGTTATGGTGCGTATAATAGGCAAAAGTATAGCAAATATAAGCCGTTTTGTCTCACTTCTTACTGTGGCAAAAATACAGAGAAAACACTACCCATGTGACAACAGTAATAAAAATGATACTATCTGCCATAGATATTTCGTGAAGGAGAGAAACTACTATGCACGACGTTCTTTTAGTTATTCAACGCACGTCTGACGGACATGTTCTCTGTTCAAATGAAACGTCTGAAGACGAACCCTCGAGTGAGGTGAGGTGGTTTGCAATTGACTTCATTCCCGATACGTATGGATATATCATCGTACTTGAGTGTCAATTGATGAGAATGGGATACGTAACTGCGAAACAGCAACATAGTCTGCTTCCAAAAATTGTCGCAGACTGTATCGGCGAGCACTATGATGTTCAAGAGCTCCGCTTTTTAAGACTCCCTGAAGAGCAGACTAACGAACTTCCCATGATACTGCAGTAAGTGCACTCTCAATCTGTTTCATGCACTCACCGATTTCATCATCGGTGAGTGTTTTTTCGTGGGACTGAAAGATGAGTCTAAATGCGTAGGAGATTCTTCCCTCTTTTGCAAACGAATCAAAAAGCGTCACACGTGTCAGGAGTGTGCCTGCGTTTTCGCGAATTTCTTTTTCAATTACTTCTGCTGTCACTGTCTCAGGAACCCAGAGCGCAATATCACGAGAGACAAAGGGATATGTGGAAAACGGCATATAGGTCAGATCTTCCGAAGACTTCCATTCCTTGTATGCAGTAGGTATCGGAAGCTTCGAAAATGCATTTGTAAGGTTACACTCATAGACACCTGCATGTATGGTTCCAAAAAGCGAGGTGCCAAGCATGCGCTCAAGTGCTTCGACATACTGCACCAGCATCGCATCATCTTTTGGTGTATAGCCCTGTTGCTTTGTACGCACTCCCACTGAAAGCGCGAGGTGTTCAGTCACATCATCACCAGATGCAGTCTTCTCAAATACCGTACCAATTTCGAATACCACTAGATTGCGGAGTCCCAGCAAATCTACGTAGGGTATGTTTTTATCCAATACCTCATGCATAGATGCGCTGAGCGTACTGCGCAAACACCCCTTATCACTCGCAAGTGCATTTTGGAGTGCCACGATATCGTTCTTTCGAAATGACGACGTAATTACTTCAGAGCATCCCTGCTCCACAAGCAACTCACGGATAGCTTCACTGTAGAAAAAGCGCGCATTGTACTCAGTAAGTGGTACTGGTGACGGAAGTGATGCGACAATGTGCTCGTACCCAAACACTCGTCCAATCTCTGCAATCACATCTTCAGGAATCGAAATGTCAGTACGTTCCCACGGCGCGGTCACCTCCCATCCTTGTGCAGTACTCACGTATAGGAAACCAAGCCGATCAAAAATCCCCTCGACTGTTTTGGTATCGAGTGTAAGCCCAAGGACTGCATTGAGGTGCGCGAGTGAAAGTGTCACTTTGGTATTTTCTTGTAACTCCCCACATGAATCTGCATACCCCTCACACACCCCTCCTGATATCTCCGTGATCAATCGAACTACCTCAGTGAGTGCGTGAGGGACAAGTTTTGGTGAAGGATTATTTTCAAATCGTTTTGACGCATCTGTTTGGAGTCTGAGTGCCTGTGCTCCCTTTCTTGTTATCTGTGGATCAAAGTGTGCAGATTCAATAATAATCTGCGTTGTCGTACTCACGATCTCAGCAAGCTTTCCCCCCTTCACTCCCGCAATGCCCGCAGACTTCCCAGTGAGTCCGTCGGTAATGAGTTGAATCTGTGGCGTGAGTGTGTACTCGTCACCGGAAAGTGTTGTCACCACCTCGCCCTCATGCGCCATACGTACCTCGATGTGCCACTCTGTATCAGTATGCGGAAACGTTTCCGCATCATAGGCATGAAGTGGCTGTCCCAGTGCAAGCATCACGTAATTGGTCGCATCAACGATATTGTTGATAGAGCGTTGTCCAAGTGCATTGAGTCGCTCCCTAAGCCATACTGGTGATTCACCAACAGTCACACCAGTGATAAGTGCACCACCAAAGCGGCTACATGCATGAGCATCTTCAATCGTGACACGAATTTTTTCAGTGCGTGGTGTGAGTAAGATATCATTCTGGAAAGGATCCTTTGCGAGGGCTGTGCCCGTAAGTGTTGCTATCTCACGTGCGATACCTCTATGCGATAGACAATCACTTGAACGGTCAGGAAGAATTTTGACATCAAGTACCGTATGCTTCCCTACCCTCTCGATTCCATCAATCTCAAATGCATGAAAGGTGAGCATGTCTTCAAGTGTCTGTACATTAGGGAGTGTCTCACCGCAGTACTCCTTAAGCCAATCGTATAATATCTTCATATGATAGATAAAAGAAAATAGTAAATAGAAAATATGTATTACAACTTCGACCGAAGTGTTTTAAGTGATGCTTGGAGAATATTCGTAATGGCATCACATTCTGTAAACAAGTAACCCATACCCTCAATTTTATGATCATATCGTTCAATGACTTGCAACCAATATTTGGTCTCCTTTGCAGATTTCAATGCAATCTGAAAATAATAAGCAAAGTCTTTTTTACTTCCTGCTCCTTGTGCTTCATTTATATTTGCTCCAACAGAAGTTGCACTTCTTATGAGTTGATCGCATAAAGACCACAACACAGGGTCTTTTCGAAGCATTTTACATTGCTTCATGGTAGAGACAGAAAAATCTATAAGACGTATCTTAAAAGCTTCTTTTCTTGCGTCTACTATCTCTTTTGCTAACTTTACATTTTCTATTTTCTTTTCCATATTTTCTATCTTCTATTTTCTATTTCCATATTTTCTATTTTCTATTTCATATTTTCTATCTTCTATTCTTCTATTTCCATATTTTCTATCTTCTATCTTCTATTTTCTATTTTCTATTTTCTATTTTCTATTTCCATATTTTCTATCTTCTATTCTTCTATTTCCATATTTTCTATTTTCTATCTTCTATTTTCTATTCTTCTAAAACTGATTCACAAAACGAAGATCGCCATTGTAGAGCGTGCGCACATCATCAAATTCGTATTTCATAAAACCGAGTCTATCGATTCCTATACCAAACGCAAACCCTGAATATACCTTTGCATCAATTCCTGAATCAGTAAGCACCTGTGGGTGAACCATACCTGCACCCATCACCTCTACCCACTTCCCCACTAACTTTGAATTTCCAGAATTGATACGCATATCCACCTCTACGCCCGGCTCAACAAAAGGAAAGAAGCTCGGGCGAAACCGCACCTCAACATCCCCCTTAAAAAACTCTTCAAAAAAATACTCAATAGTTCCCTTGAGGTGCCCCATGTGCACGTCAGTGTCAATATACAATCCCTCAAGTTGGTAAAACTGCGCTTCATGCGTCACGTCAGTGGCTTCATTTCGAAACACTTTTCCAGGAACGATAATGCGTATCGGTGGTGTATGCGATTCCATGTAGCGAACCTGTACTGGAGAGGTGTGTGTCCTCAGTACCGAAGGTTCTTTCACGTCAGCACGTTTAAACCAAAATGTGTCCTGCATGTCACGCGAGGGATGATCTTTTGGCACATTGAGTCTATCGAAATTATAGCGCTCGCGCTCAACCTCAGGACCTTCAGCAAACACAAAACCGATCTCCGCAAAAATTGCATTGATTTCTGCAATCATAAGATTGATAGGGTGTCGGTGCCCTTTTAGTGTTGCGTCCTTTGTCATATTGTTTCTATTCTGTTTGCGTTAATAACACCTGATAGATAAGGGTTCCATCGTACACGTAGATTGCTCCATTTTCAATGTAAAATTCGAGCTTCTCACCCATGATGAGTGGCTGCACATTTTGCCATGAACGATCATCGACTTCGACGACATAGATACCATCATTGAGTGCAAGAATGACAAAATCGGTACTTCCCGGATAAAAATCAAAATCACGCACCTCTTGCCACTTCCGGTCGATACGAATTCGAGCGTCACACACGGTATCTTTTTTCACTGATTGTACTGGACCCATGATTCCTTCATCGGCAAGAAGTTCCTCATCCTCTGGTATCTCATCAGTATCGGGTGGTGTAGAGGTAGGTATTGCAGTTGACGTCGTACTGTATGCAGGAAAATCAGGAGCGCAGTAGTAATAGGGCATCTGCTCAAATGGCCCCACCCATCGCGCAAAGACATCCTCTCCTGCACGAGCAAGTTCAACTCCACCGTAGGTGATGGTAGAGGTTGCCACGTCTTCAGTCACTGGGGCTGTAGTGGTGCCTTCAGTAAAAATATCTTTTATTTGTTCTGTAGGGCTTTCAGTATTTTTCACTGATGTTGTTGCCTTCACAAACTGTGCGACCCGAGATTCATATTCTCTATCAAGGATAAAGGTACTTGTCGCGGTCGTAGTAGTTGCAAAGACTGCATTTGTTGAGGACGCGATAAGGAGTGGCGTACGGACAATCGGAGTTCCTGTCGCTGATTGCCAACGACTGATGATATGCACCTGTGGTACGAGCGGGAGATTAAAAGCTTCCGCTTCGGTCACAAGTCGTTTTGATACCGGAAGCTCTTTCACCCAGGTGTGATACCCCTCTTTCTGCACATGGACGCGATGCGTGCCTGCATCGAGGTTTTGCGCATAGAATGCCTTTTTAAAAGTTCTCGTCTCTCGAACGAGCTCACCATCAATGAAAATCTCTGCGCCAGTCCTTTCTACCGATACGTAGAGACCACCAGTGCTAATGAGATTAGTTGGTTTTTGAAAATCAAAACGGTACCCGGTAGCGTACAAGTACAGAAATGGAAGTGATATTAAAAACACCAGCACGAGGAACAAAAAAGTCCGCTTTCGGGTTTGGTGTGCAAGAGGTTGTATCTGAATCGATTCAATCATACGAACAGTATAAGCGTATCACGTTATAGCATATTTTTCTTCTCCTGTAGACGAGGAGCCTCGAATACTCTTTTGTGGATACAACATTACGTTTTTCGTGACTTTGGGGTCACCCAGAAACCCATGTATTTCCCGAGCATAAGACGTGTCTGTGCATCGAGCCCCGGAATCGCGCTAAAGACCACCATGGTAATAGGTACCAAAATCCACTGGAGTGCCATGACAATGTAAAGAAAGCGACTCTTCCCCTCCGGACGCTTTGGAATGAGTGTCAGCGATATCATCGACGAGATGACGAGTCCAAACATTGCGAGGATGAGGAGGTCACGTACGACGATCGGCAGATTGTACGAGAGTACCGTCTCGTGGAATACCCGACCACCAAAGAAAATTGGGGCCCAACCAAGGATGATGAGCATGATAGGGTTGGTCACCATCGACCAGTACCCCTCTGCCTGCTGGAGTGCGATCTTGATGCGTTTTCCCCGAGGAATATTTTTATTCTTGGTAAAGTGGTACACCACGTACACAAAGTTTTCAACACCGTATGTCCAACGCCTATGTTGCTTGTAGATATTTTTTATCGTACCAAAAAAAGTTGGTGCCGCATTTGCATCCATAGATACCGGGTACGAGAGTGGAATGACATCGTATACTCCGTTGTTCGCAATGAGAAGATTCCAATAGATACGAGAGTCCTCACTCACCATGTTCGTCTGCCAATACCCCACCTCATAGAGTGCTTGGAAGCTTACTGAGTGTGATGAAAAAGTTGCCATACGTTCTGGCCGTTCTTGTTGCACCATTTCCCAAAATGTACTCGACATCGCGACGACACGCGCGAGTGCTGACGCCTCCCAAATGTTGTTATTAAATACCGGTACAGGCTGAAAAGAGCTCTTGAGAGGGTTTGGTGCCGTCATAAAGTGCCACACGAGACAGTTAAAGTAGTCTGGGTATACAACGGTGTCAATATCAAAAATCGATACAATGGTGTGGTTGTAGCGAATACCATGTGGGTCGAGTATTTTTTTACGAACATCTTCTGCTGCCCATGTTGCATTTGAGCCCTTCCCTGCAATCTCACCAGGAATATCACCTGGATGTACCGAAACATGAAAACTTCCAAATGTAGCTCCCCACTTCTCCTCCATGGCATCTGAGACACGCTTTGCCTCCTCTCCTGCCCTCTCCTCACGAGCGAGGACAATAATCATACTTTTTTTATCGTAGCGTACCTCGGCGAGTGAGCGGAGTGATGCATCAATCACCGCTTCTGATTCATTGTAGTATGGCAAGATGATGAGCTGGTATAGATGCCCGTACTCAAATCGCTCAATCATCGACTTCCAATCCACCTGCATGTGATTTCGTAGTCGTTTCCAATTGTGACGAAGGTGGTATGAGAGGAACGCGGTCTTGAGCACCCAAAAGACTGCAAAAGCAATAATAAAGTATGCGGCAAAAAACGGTGTGTAGATTGAGGCAAGTACCATGGCAATGAGTGCTGTCCATGATGCGGCGCCAGGAATAATCTCAAGAAAACGGTACAGTCTTCTATCTTTTCCAGTAAGTTCCGGTGCTCGCCCCACACGAAAATCAGGACGCGTCGCGTACGGGAGTAAATGTGAATACTTTGCCATTATGTGTTGCAGTATAGCGCATATTGTCTCTATATTAAACCCACCTACATGTGTAGGTGGGTTTACTAGCATATGCGGATGTGCTCCAAACACATCATAGAAGATGCGTGTCTGAGAGCCACCTCTCGGATTCGAACCGAGGACCTACGGTTTACAAAACCGTTG
>CAZDUC010000008.1:13828-17589 GCA_964508585.1 uncultured Candidatus Saccharibacteria bacterium | reverse complement strand
AATGAGGAATTCCCTGAAATTGAACATGTACTGATTTCTTATGCACGGTTTCCTGAAATAATGCTTCCTCTATATAAAAAATATGCTGAGTTAGTATCCAGTTTTAATGAGGTAGAAGCTTTTTTATATAAAACATTTAAATCAAAATTTGAACATGAGGCAATTTCAAAAATACGAGAATTGCTAATTCAGAAAGCAAATACTGTTCTCATAAAAAATGTTGAAGGTATTAATACACTTTATAAACTTACCCAAGATGCAAGACACATTGAAAATAAATATGAAGAACAAGACGATACTGATGAAATGCCCTGGTGGGTTAATTCTAAAAGAACAGAAGAATATCAAAGCGCAGTCAATCGTGTGGACATTTTAAAACATGAAATTTTATCTGAAATAGAAAGAGTAAATACCGATACCGTGTTCTTTCTCAATTCCTTTAAAACACTCAAGGAAGCGGGCTCTGATTTCTCTCTTGAAGATATCGAGCAATGTGAGTTTGCCATTCGCGCCGGCTCAGAGATACCAGATGAAGACATTGCAACAATGCGCTCTATCTATTCACAAAACCAATCCAGTGTCGGTGCTCACGATGAGATCATGGCGCACTTCGATACACGAGTGCAAAACCCAGATGCTCGATTTTATATATTCAAACGACAAGGCATCATTCAGAGTTTTATTGCATTTGAACCAAGTAGGCGTCTTAACGGTGCGCTTGAAGCAACTTCCTTTAATGTAAGTCCGGAAGCAAGGGGGTACAAAATTGGTGAAGCAATGCTTGAGGAAGCCATTGAGCGTGAGGCGTACTATAACATTCTTGAAGCAGAGTGTTATGCACATCTTCCCATTTCATCAAAATACATTGAAACGGGATGGGTGGCAGACGGATACTTCACAGAGGCGGGGAAAAATGAAGGAGGCATTGACCACCTCCTCACGATACAACGTAACAATATACAAAACGAACTCTATTGGGGAAAGGGGGAGGTGAGTACCGAACAAATTACCCGTAGACAAAACATACCCCATTATGTCACTGTCACGTCCGCGCAAGAACAAACAAAACTCCCCTTTGAAGAACATTTTGGAGAGGGTCGCGTACTCACGCGCATGTTCTTTGATCCGATTACCCGAAAATATTTTGGGGTTTTTGAACCGCATCGCAGAATGAGGTCACATCACAACACGCCTGAATCATCGGTTGATGGAGTATAGAGTGATGTCGCGTTCTTGTAGAGTTGCAAAAAGAGATGTCTTTGAAGAGCGGAGATGTCTGCATCTTGAATAATAACCGCCATCTCTTTTCCTGGGGTGAGCGTGAGGTATGACACCTTATCGTCATATATCTGTATCGCAACCTTATGTGGATATTCACTTTGCTGAATGAGGCGCACTTCAGACTGTTTCTCTGTAAGTCCTGCATAAAATGCACGTACATACGGTGTGTCATCGAGTAACAACTTTTTGAGTATGCCTCGCTTCTCTCGCTCGAGAATATACGGGTCGCTCACATCTTTATAATGAGTTTCGATCTGCTCAACATCGGTATACGAGAGGATATGAGTCTTCGTGGTAAGTGAGTCTTGGAGTACCGCACGCACACCTTGCTTTCCCTCAAAGAATCGAACCCCTGGTTTTGAGGAGGTGAGGTTATAATCAGAAACAATTCGTGGAATGATCGCGGATGCCGCTTCGGCAAGTGTATCGGCAATCTGTCTACGTTCATACGCAATATCTTGGAGCTTTGAAGGATGCGCAGGTACAAACCTCGTCACATTGGCACTTTCTGTATCTTTCTCAACGAGGCCTATAACAGTGAGTTCATCGAGAACGGCATACACCATTGGTCGCGAAAGGGAATTGTTGAGTCTGCGGACTATAGCACTCGCTCGGAGTGCGCCACTTTTAATAAGAAGTTCGTACAGGATGGACTGATGTTCGGTAAGACCGCAATCCATGAGTTGTTTTTTGTAATTTTCCATAACTATAGTATAGTTCCCTTGATTATTTTGTCAAAGAATTACTGACAATAATACGATGCTCCTCATTTCTTATTTTAAAACAACACTATTTTTGAATGCAAAGTGTGACAGCATTGTTGTAATAGATTTGACAATATGTCAAATGTCCTGTACTATAGAACACAGTTAGAGGAGAGAGTACCTTACTTTCAAACGAGTGAGCGAACTGAGCAAATACATTTGTTCATTTCCGAGCGAGTGCAGAAAGAAAGTTTTTTACAGGGAATCAAGGAGAGAGAAACGAGCCGAGAGGCTCATCTGGGAAACCAAGGGTGACCACAGCCAAAAGTGTGGCAGACAAGGAGCCAAAGGAACAAATCGTTTCTCAAACCATGATTCGTTTGCACGATGTGAGGAGCAGGCCGCAAACCACGCTCCACTAGGGTTCAAGACCTACGGGTCGCCCTAAGTTACATCACCCGATCAACCTCGAGCATTGCTCGAGAGGACATCGATCGGTCGGAAGCGATTAACCACCGCTTCTTACCGAAAATGTCCTTATCGAAGAAGATACCTCACAGGGAGAGAGGTGTGAGTAGATAAGGAGAGAGAGTACTTTGACAATTAAATATATTCACTCATACATGAAACATTCTGTGTAAGAAATGTTTTAGGAATGCGTGACAGGCGTAATCATTTCAACACAACATTGAAATGGTGACCGCCTGAAAAAACAGAAAAGCTTCTGTTTTTTCAGGCGGTTCGTGCACAGTGAAAACTAGGCACAACCCAAAATATAGTCGGCGTCTGATGAACGTTGACTCACAAAAAATCGCCCGCGTTGTGTGTCATGAACACAACGCGTCATCAAGGGCAACTTTCTTTGAAAGGAGAAAGTCATGGATATACGTCAGAATAAACTCGACGGAAAGCTCGGCCTCAGGGTAGAGCTTTCCGATGAAAAAAATACAGTGTTCGTCGTCTCTGACGACGACACCATAGAAATCACGGGGGTCAAAAACCCCCGTGAGCAATTAAGAAACCTTGGGCTTCTCCTTTTGGAGAAATATGGGAGTCCCTATTGGGACAAACCCTTGTTCCTCCTAACCGAGGAGGAAGCTCGAGCACTATATTTCGAGACCCCTTGGTAGGTCTCGACGGTTGGCAGGCTCCGAAAAAGTCTGCATGGTTTTTGAGGCAAAGTATGTGGTTATGCTTTGTCCTCTTTATTCACCTTAACAACAATTCCGTTGGTAAGGTGAAAGAGAGAAAACATGGAGAACTGTCTCATGACTCCCGAATGAAGAGTGACTGGCTTCTATAAGAAGTTCGCTCTCCATTCGGGGATCACGAGATTTCCAAAAAATTGCACGATTCGTGCACCCGCACCTCGGGTACTGGGGTAGGAGAAGACAAATGATCAAGTTCAGGAACGTCGTCCTGGGCAAGTCGTTCAAGGCGGAGGATGGTCAAACCCTCGCCGCCGAAATCAACAACGTCATGCCGGTCGCCGGCAAGCGGGTGGTCATCATCGACCATCCGCCGACCCAGGGGCTCATTCCCCTGATCGAAGCGCTCAGCGAGCTGGGAGCGGAGGTTCACCTCCGCGACCACCACGCCGACAGCGATCGCGATGGTGCGACCGTCGCGCGTTGCCGGGAAATCCTCGGTGACCGTGCCGTCATCGTGACCCGGTGGGCGCGACCATCGACGAACAGCGTCAGACGAACCATCGTCTCATCCTTCGTCCAATCAAGCTCAACCTCGGCGCTCTCTCCGAGCTTGGCGAAGCCGTTC
>CAZDUC010000008.1:0-13818 GCA_964508585.1 uncultured Candidatus Saccharibacteria bacterium | reverse complement strand
TTCCGTGATGACATCGTCGTCGCAGATGCAGACCAAGACGGCGTCACCGCCGCCTTGAAGGCGATCGGGGTCTCGTACCCCGAGCTCGACCAGGACGCCGCGGTGCTCGATGGTCCGCACACGGGCAAGACGAAGGAGGCGCTGAGCCCCCTCGGCTTCGCCTTCGTGCGGGCATGGGGCGCGATCCCCGCCTTCGGCGATCGCAACCGTGACCAGGTGTTCGCCGACGTTGTCGGCGCTCTCGCCTCGGCTGCGTCGGGAGACGCTGCCGGCTTCGAGTCGCTCGACCGCCTGGCGGTCGAGTACGAGCGTAAGGTCGAGGGCGCGAAAGCGCTCGCGGCCACGGCGAAGCTCATCGCTCCCGCCGTCCGCTTCCTCGACGCCACGTCGGCTGGTCAGTTCGACCCGCCGACCCTGGCGGCCGAGCTCGACCGCGGTGTGGCTGTGTCGATCCGCAAGGTGTCGACCGGCCCCATCGCCGGCAAGCCCGGTGGCTTCGGCAGCCAGATCAGCCTGGCGCGCACGAAGCAGGGCGAGCAGGCGGGGCTCGACCTCGCCAAGCTCGTCCCGGCCGACTGGCCGCGCGGGCCGGAGCACGGAGTGATCAGCAACACCCCGTTCCTGCTGCATCTCAGCCCTGAGCGCTGGGAAGCGTTCCGTCCCATCCTGCTGTCGGCTGTCGCGAGCTGATGGCGGGCGAGTCCACACACTCGACGTTCTTTCGGTTGGTTCACATCGGTGTGGCGATATGAACCTTGGTTTCTTTGCAGATGTTTCCTTGGTCGGACGCATCTGCACTTTATTCGGTTTGGAACTTCACACGTTCTGAATCGATAGAGTTCGCGACATTTGTCGCACCCGCACCTCGGGGTTCTGGGGTAGGAGAAAAAGATGGATATAAAGCATGACGCTCGGTACTCAGTACCGAGCGTTCAAGTGACGAGGTGGGGGTGCCTCCACGTTGCCGAGGACCAGATTTTCTTTTTTTTTGGAGACGATTGTATATCGTTCTCCAACGTTCAGGACCGGGTTCGGTTCCTGAATGAGTTTAAAGAGGAAATCGAGCGTGCAATACGCGAGATTTCCTGAGAAGTTTTTTGGAGAAGCATGCTTGGTTGATCGCTTTTCCGTTTCCTCAAGCCGTGGTTTGGCTTGAGGACTTTATTCTCGAGCAAAATCGCTTTGCGATTTTGCTCGAGATTGAGTCTAATAGATACTCAGACCCAAAACACAGAGTGTGTGCGTGGTGTGTATTCTTGCTGGATATTGCGCCACTGCGTTTGGTTGCATTGCGTCAGCATTTTTATGGTAATGACTCTGCACCGATATCGGCGAGAAAAATCTCTCTCCGTACACATTGAGTACATACTCTGTGTTTTGGATACTATCCCCTCGAGTGAAATTTTTTGTGTATATCTCTGAGGTGTTTGTCGGTGACGTGGGTGTAGATTTGCGTGGTCGCAATGTTCGCGTGTCCCAAGAGTGCTTGCACCGAGCGGAGGTCGGCACCATTACTGAGGAGATCAGTTGCAAAACTGTGTCGCACCACATGCGGAGTTACCTTGCGCGTGATGCCTGCGATGGTTGCGTAGCGTTTAATAATCCGTTGGACACTTCGCGGGGTAAGGCGAAGGTCTTTGTTTTTCAATGCTTCAGCCTTGCTATTTTTTCCGTACTGAATGAACATGGCGTCGTCAAAATCTTTTCGTTCTTTGAGGTACGCCCGAATCGCATTTCTCGCAGTGTCAGAGAGAAACACGACACGCACTTTCTCTCCCTTTCCTCGCACCGAAAACTCATCACGACTGAGATCAACATCTTCCTGTGAGAGGGCACAGAGTTCCGATACCCGAAGGCCGGTCGAGAAGAGAAGTTCAAGCATTGCCTTGTCGCGAAGGCCCGCGAGTGAGTGTGCGTCGGGTGCTTCCATAAGCCTTGTAAGCTCTTGTGATGAGATGAGGTCGAGAGATCGTTCGGGAACTTTTGCAAGTTCGATGCGCTCAGGGCTCAACGACTCAATACCTCGCTTTCGCATAAATTTGAGAAATGCACGTAAGGCAATGAGGTAGTAGTTCTGCGTTCGTCGCTTGAGTGTCTCTGTCATTCGTCCTTGTTTTGTTCCCGGTTGCCGATTAAGCCAGAGACGAAACTCTCGCACGAGCACTTCGGTTAACTCTTGTGGATCGTGCACCTTCGCGTACTCGAGAAATCTACTGAGGTAGTGGTCGTAATTTGCAATGGTGCGCACGCTCCGGCCCTTTTCTATTTCGAGGTATTCAAGAAATTGCCGTTTGAGTTCGATGAGAGTCATACATACAATATATATGTATTGAGAGGGAAGTGTCGCACAATATAGTGGATAAGCGCAGGTTATGGCAGGGGTTGTGTATTTTGTCAATGTGTGGTAAAGTAGTACCAACCTTCGCAGGTTAGTCAAATAAGCGTCCGTGTGCAATCTACACATTGAGACGCATTTTTAAACACTATGCTTACAAAACGAAAGAAAGAGAACGTCATAAAAGATGTTCGTCGACACGACACTGACACTGGTTCACCAGAAGCACAGGTTGCTATCCTCACGAAGCAAATTGATGAGCTTTCAAAGCATCTCAAGAAAAACCTCAAGGACTTCCACTCACGTCGTGGACTGCTTCAGATGGTTGCTGACCGAAGAAAGCATCTCAAGTACCTGGAGAAGCACGATGAGAAATCATACAAATCTCTCATTAAGAAACTTGCACTCAAACGATAAACGGGAAGTGCGAAACAGGCGCTTCGTCCCATTGGGGCGAAGCGCCTGTTTCTTTCATCCTCATTTGCTATACTTGCAGGTGTAGTTCTTTTTTTAAAAAACATTTTTAAAAGTACCTTTCATTTTTATGACCATCATTAAACATCCTGAACAACGTGTCGCCATTTTTATCGACACACAAAATCTCTACCACAGTGCAAAAAACATCTACCACGCGAAAGTAAATTTTGATGCGGTCGTCAAAGCTGCACTCGGTGATCGAAAACTCATCCGTGCTATTTCATACGTGGTGACCACCGAGAGTGGTGAAGAGAGATCCTTCTTTGAAGCACTTGAAAAAATTGGCATTGAAGTGAAGACAAAAGATTTACAAATTTTCTTTGGCGGTGCAAAGAAGGCTGACTGGGACGTAGGGCTTGCGGTTGATGCGATCAAGCATTCGTCAAAGGTAGACGCGATTGTTCTTGCTTCTGGAGATGGTGACTTTGTCCCACTCGTTGAGTACGTTCGTTCACAGGGATGCCAAGTTGAGTGTATCGCCTTTGGAAAATCGAGTTCGTCTCGACTTCGAGAGTCCGTTGATGATTTCATCGATATGGATGATGCTCCGCAAACTTTTCTCATTGGCCTTCGGGGAAATACGCGCACAAAAAAACCACTGAAGCGTATTGTCGGAACAGACACCGATGATGTGTAGTGAAGTATAAAAACACCCCGCGTCCACGAAGTGGACGCGGGGTGTTTTTTTGACACAACTTTGCTACACTGGACGCATTATTCACGAGCGATTTGAATAGGTGAGTTTCAAGCATCGGTTTGAAATTCAAAATTCGAATCGCTCAACACACATGTATTATTCCATGCAAAAAAAATCATACTCAATTGATATCGAAGGGAAGACCTTGACTGCACAATTTACCAATCTCACCAACCAAGCACATGGGTCGGTCATGCTCAGTATGGGCGAAACGGTCGTCCTCGTCACTGCTGTCATGAGTACCCGTCCAGCAGAAAACATGTCCTACTTTCCACTCTCGGTTGAGTTTGAAGAAAAGTTTTATGCGACTGGGCAAATTTTAGGTAGCCGTTTTCAAAGACGTGAAGGTCGTCCGAGTGATGGCGCCGTACTCTCAGCACGGGTCGTTGACCGCACGATTCGTCCAAATTTTAACCATGGTCTTCGAAACGAAATTCAAGTCATCGTCACCGTCCTCAGTGCCGGGGGGGACGACCCCGATGTACTCGGAGTCATCGGAGCATCACTTGCGCTCGGTACTTCAGACATACCATGGGATGGGCCAGTGAGTGCAGTTCGCATAGGGAAGCGTCGAGATTCTGGAGACATCGTCATTAATCCACTCTATGCAGAGCGGGAGGAAGGGATGCTCGTGTATGAAGTACTCGCCTGTGGTAAGGATGCATCTATCAATATGATTGAGACCATGGGATTTGAAATCAGTGAATCCGAGGTCGTGCATGCGCTTGAACAGGCGGTGGCCATCAACACCACACTTGAAGCGTTTCAAAAAAATATCATCAGTGAAATTGGAAGAGAGAAACGAGCAGTAGCACTTCCACAACTTTCTACCGAAGCACTGACCCTCTTTGAAACAGAGATCGCACCAAAGTTGCATGCCGTCCTCTTCTCACATCGAAGTGGAAAGGCACACCTCTATGAACTCAAGGAGGAATGGTTTGTACTCATTAAGGCAACACTTCCAACTGAACACCTCGGACTTGTAAGCGAACATTTTGAACATGCAGTTGATGCAGAACTCCACCGTGGAGTCATTCATGACAAAGTTCGTCCGGATGGTCGCACGATGGATGAAGTGCGTCCGCTCTTCGCACAAGCAGGCGGTATCTCTCCCGCACTCCATGGGAGTGGGATCTTCTATCGAGGTGAGACACATGTCTTTTCTGCACTCACCTTGGGTGGCCCTGATGATTCGCAAATCCTCGACTCAATTGAAGAAAATGGAACGAAGAAACATTTCATGCACCACTACAACTTTCCTCCGTTTTCAGTTGGAGAGACGGGGCGTATTGGTGGTACCAATCGTCGGATGATTGGACATGGTGCGCTCGCAGAGAAAGCACTGCTCGCGGTCATTCCACCAAAAACAGCATTCCCCTACACAATTCGCCTCGTCTCAGAAACGATGGCATCAAATGGATCAAGCTCAATGGGCTCTGTATGCGCATCAGTACTCGCCCTCATGGATGGTGGGGTCCCTATCACCCGTCACGTTGCCGGTATCGCATCGGGACTGATGATGGAAGACCACCACACCTACCAACTCATCACCGACATTCAAGGACCTGAAGATGAGCACGGGGACATGGATTTCAAAGTTGCGGGAACGCGAGTAGGTATCACTGCAATTCAGATGGATGTGAAGGTTTCTGGTGTGCCGGTCCACATCCTGAGCGAAGCCCTTGAAAAAGCGCGGGTGGCACGCCTTCACATCCTCGAGACACTCGAAGCAGAGATTCCAACATCTCGACCAGACATCTCTCCACGAGCACCAAAGATTCTGGTGATGCAAATTCTTCCGTCCCAGATTGGTCTCGTCATTGGTGGTGGAGGCAAGACTATCAATGGGATTAAGGATGAGACCGGGGTCGATGAAATTACCATTGAAGATGATGGGACAATCTTCATTACCGGAAAGGCTGATGCGCCTGAGCGCGCACGAGTGCGCATCGCAGAACTTACAAGAGTGTTTGCACTTGGTGAGAATATGGAGGTTGAAGTAACCCGCATTGCAACCTTTGGTGCATTCGCGAAACTCAATGGACAAACAGAGGGACTCATTCATATTTCTGAAATCGTGCCGTGGAGACTCGAAAATCTTGATGGTATTCTCGCTGTAGGTGACATTGTCCCGGCAGTAGTGTCAAAAATTGAAGAAGGAAAGATCGGTCTTTCGATTAAAAAAGCAGATCCCGAGTGGGGAACAAAACGAGGGCTTAAAGCACCAGAACGAAAATAGTATCCTATCAAAAGCCCTCGCGACACCATTTGTGTCGCGAGGGCTTTTACGTCCACACCGGTATCCTCCTTTTCTCAAATCCATGAGATACTAGTGGTATCATTCTGGGTATACATACGCAGTAAGCGCATCACATGGATAACAATACTTCAAAAGATTCTGGGGATATGGGCATTGTGTTCAACACACCTGTTGTACCGACACCTGAAAAAGAAAGTACCCCGCAGATGGGAAAGGGTGCAATGACCCAGGTCCCCTCTCAATCCAAAGCACCATCACAAAAGGATTCCAACTTCAGTAACCAAGATCAGGTATTTGATGTCACAAAAGTTTTTTCAAGTAAGCATGGAGGAGATGGAACGGTCATCAGTGATCGCCGACATCGAAGACGCTCACTGAGACAAAATGTACAGTCGGCATTTTCTGAGTGGTGGTATACCACACAGCGAAGCATCAACCGTGCGGTCAATGCTGTTCCGTCAGTGACAAAACTCAAACAAGAAGAACCGACGGTATCCGATGTATCTGCTCGTACTGAAGTGGTTAAAGAGGCGGCGAGCAATGCACTCATTGCACCACAAGATGATCACCAAACAGTCCTCAAACAATTTCACACACTCAAGAGTGATGTTGATCGACTCACAGGCGTCCCCGACATCGCCATCAAAGAGCCAACTACAAAAAGTACTCCTATCAGTGCGTGGGTGCACACCGTAACTGATGCTCCAGCACCGAAGGTGAAAATACCGACTCCCGATGTTCGCACCTCTATGATTGCACCTGTTGTTTCTCAGACAACAAACGCAACTAGTCAATCTCTCGCTTCAGTACCTACCCCTGTTCAAAAAAAGCAAGAGCCTATACTTCCAAAAGGCGCCACATCAAAACCAGTAGTATCACAGGTAGTATCACCAAAAACAACCGTTGGTCTCAAACCTATCGCTCCTGAGACAGAGAAACTTGTGTCGGAGTCCGAAGGTACAATTCCACACAAAGAGGAGACTGTCGTTACTGGGGTGACAACCAAGTTAGCAGATACCAATACGCAAACGGCCCCTTCTGTTCCTTCTGCATATGCATTCTCAGGCCTCCGAGCTAACCCCCTATCAAGAGCAACTGAAAAAAAAGAAGCTGGTTCGTGGGCACACCTCATTGAGGATGTTCCAGAAAAGACACACCCGACCCCAGTGACTCTTCCACAAGTTGCGGTAACAAATGCACAAGTCTCCAAAGACCAAGACATACCAAAGACCAAGACAACACCGATGCCAGTACCACAGAAGACACACACCACTGTGGGCACTGTCACAAAAACAGTGACGCCTCTTCAGCGCGCTGTTCCACATGAATTTTCTCAAAACAAAATCACTTCCCCTGAGCAAACGCGGTCTATCAAAGAATCGTCCGTCCCCGTTCGAGCACCACTTGCACCACTGGGGACAATGGAAAATACCCCTGTTTCTCACGCACAACACGACGCATTCGTGAGTACTCGACGTCGTGAAACAGCTTCAGAAGAGTTTTCAGTACCTGAACCTTCCGCATCTGCTGAATCGACGACACAAAGAGCTATTTCTTCTGACGTTCGTCGTCCAAGCTTCAGTGCACAACGTACTGTACACACCCCATCTGTGAAACAGGAGACAGTAGCAATGCAGGATCAAGAAATTTCGTCTCCGAAAAGAAAAAATTTCTTCTCTCAGATATCGATGCCATACATCGTTGGAGGAGGGGTTGCTATAGTAACTATAGTACTCTTCATCCTTGGAAGTGTTATCTTCTTTTCTTCCTCTGAACCACATGACTCTACGTTGTCTCTCGCGCCTTCCTTCTTCGAAGTGTCCAGCACGGTACGTATTCCACTTACCGAAGAACGAGGGACCTTCTTCGCAACGGTGCGTGACCGGATTACTAATGACTCATCTCAACATGTACAAGTGAATCCGACACTCATAGAAAATAAAAAAGAAAGATCGGTGACAAGCAAAGAATTCTTTAACATACTGGGGTTGAGTGCGCCTTACTCACTCATTGGTACTCTCGATGAAACATTCATGCTTGGTGGTATCACTACGACCAAGCATGAACCCTACCTCATCATTCGTTCATATAATTTTGAAACGCTCTTTTCAGGCCTCCTTGCTTGGGAAGATTCCATGCAGAGTGACTTCGCTCCACTCTTCGGAATACCAGGAATTGAAAACTCAATATTTCGCGATGCGGTCTCCAATAATAAATCAACACGTATTCTCTATGACGGGGGTGGTAATGAAGTGCTCCTCTACTCTTTCATTAACCGCAATACGGTAGTCATCACCACATCAGGTGAAGCACTCGCCGCACTCATCAAGGAGTTTTAGGTTTTCTACAAAGTGCTATACTGTACCCATATGCACACACATGAATACCGGACACGTCTCGAAGAAATGCTTGAGGCAATAACCGAGGAACTCAAAGGGGTAGGTATCCATAATCCAAAAAATCCAAATGATTGGATTGCGGTCCCTGAAGAACTCGACGCTGAAGAACCAGATCCAAACCTTGCAGCCGATGCAGTCGAAGCGTGGAATGAACGAAGCGCGCTCGTCGCGACACTTGAAGCGAGGTACAACAGCATCAACAGTGCGCTCGCGCGTATCGATGCGGGCACGTTTGGTACCTGTGAAATATGCAATACACCCATTGAGGAGAGGCGACTTGTGGTGAGTCCTATTGCACGCACTTGCATGCTCCACAAGGAGCAGGAGGATGAACTAGAATCATAGTACAATCACGTATGGCAGTCGCACGAGTTTTTGGAGCCCAGCCCTCACTTACCAGCGCCGACATCGTCACGATTGAAACAGACCTCTCGCGAGGTCTGTTTGCGTTTACGATTGTTGGACTCCCAGGGAAAGCGGTTGAAGAGGCCCGTGATCGTGTGAGTAGCGCAATAAAAAACACCGGGCTTGTCTCTCCAAAAAATGAAAATCACAAAGTGGTCATCTCACTTGCTCCTTCTGATCTCAAAAAAGAAGGGCCACTTTTTGACCTCCCTATGGCGTGCTCGTATCTCATTGCTTCAGAAGAAGTTGTTGCGGATGTCTCTCGCATACTATTTATTGGTGAGTTAAGTCTCGATGGTACACTCCGTCCAGTACGTGGGGTACTTCCCATTGTGCGTAAGGCAAAGGCATGTGGTTTCACTGAGGTCGTTGTCCCTTTTGAAAACAGAGAAGAGGCAGCGCTCATTCCCGATATTCGCATCACACCTGCAAAGACACTTCTCGAGGTCATTCTCCACATAGACGTAAAACGAGATGACCATATCAAAATTTCTGAAGCACCCGAAACACAAATAGAAACACTCTGGAGTGACAGCGGAGTGAGGCTTGAAGATATCAGAGGACAAGAGTCCGCAAAACGAGGGCTCATGATTGGTGCAGCAGGAAGACACAATGTCCTCATGGTTGGACCTCCGGGTACCGGGAAGACAATGCTTGCTCGTGCGTTTCAGGGAATACTTCCGGTACTCACTCGCGAAGAAGCACTTGAGGTTACGTCAATACATTCTGTTGCAGGGACCGGGGAAGGGATTTCTCTTCGTCCACCTTTTCGAGCTCCCCATCATACTGCGTCCTACACCGCACTTGTTGGGGGAGGTACATACCCACGACCAGGAGAGGTGACCCTCGCTCATAAGGGTGTCCTTTTCCTTGATGAGTTTCCGGAGTTCGATCGGCGTGCAATTGATGCGCTCCGTCAACCACTCGAAGATAGGGTGGTGTCTATTTCGCGCATCCACTCAAATGCACTTTTTCCTGCAGACTTCATCCTCATCGCAGCAATGAATCCCACCCGTGGGGGAGATGAGCGCGGTGACTACACACACCAAATGCTCGAAACATACAAGCATAAAATTTCTGGACCAATCCTCGACCGCATCGATCTCTGGCTTCAGGTACCCCACGTCGACTTCGATACACTGACGGAAAAGCGTGTCCCGAGCCCACTTGGGGCTCGAAGTGAAACCGACATCGCGAGGGAAAAAATTACACTCGCGCGTGAGCGCCAGTATGCACGCTTCAGTGGAACAGGTATTCAGACCAATGGTGAAATGTCCGCCCGTGACATCGAGGAGAAAATTGAAATGAGTTCCTCAGTGCGAGCACTCCTGAAGCAATCTGCAGAAAAACTGAATCTCTCACCACGTAGCTACCATCGCCTCATCAAAGTGTCGCGGACGATAGCGGACTTAGAGGATGCCGATCACCTCGAAGAAAGCCACGTCCTCGAGGCTCTCCACTATCGCGCGAAACAGTAATATTCAATACTCCGAGCTTTCTCAACGATTCGTTGTACCATCTCCAATTAACCAACAACAATGGGTGCAGGGAGTCACTATTGTTTTTTAAAAGCGGGGGGTGTAAAACTCTCTACACTGTTTGGTAGTTAACTGGGGATGGTACTACAACGACATAGGGCAGTTACATTTTTGCAATCAAGATATCTTC
The DNA here is from genome assembly GCA_964508585.1 of uncultured Candidatus Saccharibacteria bacterium. GTDB lineage: Bacteria > Patescibacteriota > Minisyncoccia > Phycocordibacterales > UBA918 > Damh-18. Next base: position 3,577 of record CAZDUC010000008.1, on the reverse strand, counting down.
CTCAGTTGGACGTAACCCATCATGCTCTCTCGTGTGCAACCACACATCCACCCATGTTTTCATAAGAATAAAGCATGCAAGCGCTATCGTTGGTGCACCAAGGAGGAATACAAGAAATGCTCCAACGATGATACTGATATGCAGTATAATGATTCGTTTGTATGGCAATATAAAAAGTATTGGTGCAGAAACTTTCTTGTACTCACCGGCTCCAATATAGTTGGTTGCGTATGAAACCCAATGACTACCTATCAATCCAAGAACACCCACAAGAGCTGATATGAGATCAATATCATATGGTCCAAAAACGAATGAGATAAACGCACCGTGAACAGTTGTAAAAATACCGTAATGAACAACAAAAAATACAATGAGTGCTGTGCGTCTTTCGTCTGTATATGGCGTGTCCCCCATCTCAATCGTGTGCTTTGGGTCAATCATACCCTCAGCACGACTCATACGTAGCACATTAAAAATACCGATGATTACATTCTCAAGCCAGTAGAGATACATAATTGCAAAGAGCGACCATCCAAAAAAAATAACCCCAACGAGTGGAATCGTATTTGCCACAATGAGCGTCTGTACACTGCGTCGCGAAAACGTATCTGTTTGTATAAAAGGTATGTGGAGATTATCGCTTATCATGAAATGACGATAGTATGTAAATGATTTCTATTTACCCTTTAGTATACAGCATCCTGACCAACAAACCTCCCTGAAGCACTGTTTAAATTACACAAAATCTGTATAGTACCTTGGTTTATTTACGTTACAAAAGGAAGGTGGTCGACAATCAGTTTAAGGACGAGACCAGTTTGTTAAATTCTTTGCGCCTCATCTATACATATGAGGTCATACCCCCTAAAGAAGGCGGTTATTTTTGCCATATCATGCGAATCGAGCACTTCCGCTAGAGGAGTATTTTACCCAGTCCACCTATACACTCTCCCAGGATAGCTACTCAAAAATCCATTTATTAATGTTGTCTTTCCGACTTGCTGTGACCCATATATAACCAAAACCTTGTCTGGTTCAAGGAATGAATTAATTTTGTCTGTGTAATAGCTTTTAATTATTTGGTTTCATAATATATGAATTTGTTATATGCGAAGTGTAGCAAATTAGTCTATGCGTCAGTTGACTACAGAAAGAAGCGTGTATTACACAATCTATGACAAATACTGCTGTTTTTAAACCAAAGACCTAGCCCCGCCTTTTAAAAACAGTAGTGACTCTCTGCGTTCATTATTATAATTTGGTTAATTGGGGGGGGTGGCATTACAATGATTTTTCGACCAAAATGGAGTAGACTCCACAAAAAGGTTGCTTTTTGTGGAGTCTACTGCTATTTAGCTTGTACTATGAACATCGAGCATAAACAAACAGAAGTAATCATTAAGGACCTTCACTCAAAAATCGTGTTTATTGTTGGTCCACGCCAAGTTGGGAAAACGTGGATATCGAAGGAGGTAATGCAATCATTCAAAAATCCCCTTTATCTGAATTTCGATAACAGCGATCACCTAAAAACTATCAAACAGAAGCATTTTTTTGGGCACGACCTAGTTGTATTTGACGAGCTCCATAAAATAAAGAATTGAAAAAAATATCTCAAAGAGCTCTATGATACAAAACCTGATACACTTAAAATTCTGTTACAGGAAGCGCACGCCTTAACGCATATCGTCGAGTTGGAGATTCTCTTGCGGGGAGGTACCCACTTCACCGTGTACTTCCACTCTCACTTTCTGAACTTAAAGAAACACCGTTTGCTGGAGATATAATTGCAAAGGTGGGTGCATAGGAAATAAAAACCCCGCGGACATGACATCTGTCTACGGGGTGCAGGTTATGGTCCTTCGGGACATATCGGAAGATATTGTTATTTGGAGTAAATATCACTCCTTTTTTTGACTGTGGGGAACAAGCCCACGGCTGTCATCAGACGCTCGAGCATTGAGGACGGCACTTCATACGTCTCATTGATATTCCCATAAGACATCCGTCGTTCAATAGTAAAGCTTGTTGTACAAACTACGGTCACCTCCAAATTCATTGTGCTCCACTTAGCTTCCGTAAGATTATCCTCTCCAGCAAGGAAGGTTGCGAGTGGAGCAATTAGACTTACCCGTGGGGTCGGAAGGGTCCATTTGTACAGTGTTGGTGAACGAAAGATTTGATTTCATCTTCTGAGGTGAACCTTTTGCCACGAAATTCCGAGTGGACTGAAACTCCATTTTTAAACAGAATATCAATTATCCCTTCAGCAAGGTGACTGGGGTTGCACCCCTCCATCACCTCACTTTTATCCCCGTTTTCGCCAGTCCAGTAATGGATATGAACACACATCATAGCTCCTCACGCCATCTTTCGTTACCCAACACGAGTCGATCAAGAGGTGTGCCTAAGTTTTAGGATGCGAGGAGGTATATATCTCTCCTCAGATCCTAAAACTTAGGTTGTTTCAAAAAACTTATCTCTAAAAGATTTCAAACATGGTGTTTAAAACCTTGATAAAGATGGCGAGGAGGTGAATTCACTCAACTCGCCACACCACTTTCACGGAAGGGTAACCGGGTAGTTTAAGCATATCTACCAGTGAAGCTTTGGAAGGAGGTTAGGGCTTTTATCCTCTCTGCCTACTCGTGCGTACGTGCGCCACGAGCGTCCCATTTATTTATTTCGCGCTGTCGTTGCCTGGGTCAGCGCGTCTCTAGTCAGGAGTTTGGTGAACAAAGTTTCATATAGTGAATCTTTGTCTCAACACCGAATCGAGTTTTCACGTCGACTCGGTCACCAATCACTCGTATCGCAGATACCTTGTCTCCAAGATGATTCTGGAACCGATTTGGACCATCGTCTTTGGGAGTAATTACCTCCCGCATGACAGCGGTCTGACCAGTCTCACGATCTCTCACCTCCAGAATTGAGGCAATGAAGATTCGCGAATACGAGTAGTACCCACTTCGGTACTCCCTGTCCTCACGGAGAGACACCTCCCACCGGTCCTCAAAGACCACCAGATCGAGCGGAACACTCTTCCAATGTGTCTCAAAGAGACCAGTGATTGATGCCTCTCCGAGCGATGGCCGCATGGCTATCATTGGCAGGAACACTTCCGGTTCGTTTCCGAACTCGTCACGTGCCCCTAACCTTTTGAGAGCTTCTGCCAAAGGCGTAGGGGCATTAGTCCCCACGAACTTTGCTGCGATCCTCGTGAAGAGGTCGCGCCACCGAGGAATCTTGTAGCATCCTACATCCGTGTCAATTACCCCAGCTTCCCAATGAGAAATCCACAGGCAGGAGCGATTTTCCGGTTGTTTAACGTTCAGAATCTTCATTTCAATCTCCAACCCCTGTGCCCGAGGTGCGGTGCGAAAAATTCGCGGATTCAAGTAACTGATACGCTTCCGTATCATCTGGTAAGATTATACAGCATTATTTGCAATGTGTCTAAATAAATGTCTAGTGTATTATATAACTAATATATTTATTTGTTTTAAAATATAGGTTTTATAGATGCATAGTTGTATTTGTCAATTTTATTGACTATTTATGAATTAAGGACTAAAAT
>CAZDUC010000007.1:0-18269 GCA_964508585.1 uncultured Candidatus Saccharibacteria bacterium | reverse complement strand
TAGGTTGCCAAAGTGTCACTTTATTACCAAAGAGCATAACTCCGGTCACAAACGGTGAAATATCCTCAAGAAATCTCGTTTCACGCATTTCCTTTTCATCGCGAACACGAAGTGTCTGTGCGTCGGAGTCTGGCAAAAGAAGTACGTTAATGAAGAGGTTCCGTCGTACTCGTTCTTTAATCCACTTTTTTTCCTCATCCCACGAGACAAACTCGATAAATTCACCAGCAGATCCCATAAATCTAATTGGGGACGAACTCTCTTCCAAGACAGACCAAAAGACTTTTAAAAATTGATCTCCTCCTTCAAATACCTTGACCTTTGCAGGCATATCGCCTTGCGTGTATAGCGACATGATGTCGGGCATAGACATAGATAGCTCGCTCGCGGTTTTTGCTAACGTGCGTTCCTTTGCCCGAAACTGCTCCAAAACCACCGTTGGAGATACCACATGGAAATTACGGGCGTATTTCTTCTTATCAGAGAATTTCGCCAATCCTTTAGCTTCGAGCTCTCGGATAACCTTATAGATATTTGGGCGAGCGATGTTGAGACGAGCGGCTATATCTTGTATCGGGGAGGGTCCGAGAATAAGCGACGTAGTATATACCTCGATTTCCTGCTCACTACAACCAAGTTCCTGTAGTGGTATATGGAGCATACGCGACACTTCTGACTGTTTATTCATGCAAAATTATAGGTTAAGTGTATAAAATAAGTATACATCTTTTTAAAAACATAGTAAATCTATATCAAAGTACTTGACATAGTGTATATATTATAATATAATCATCCGCAGAAGATACGGAAATGTATTAAGAACTTTGAATCCGCGACACATTGTCGCACCGCACCTCGGGTACTGGGGTAGGAGATAGAGATGAAGGTCAATTTGTTTGGATCTCGGCAAACAGCTTTTTCACACCAGTGGGGAGTTTGTATTGATGAAAAAATTCATCTCGTCTATTACTGCGAGTCAGAGGATTGTCTCAATCCCGTAGTGGATGCAGAAGCATGTGTCGATGAAGTGACACTCTGTGATGGATCCTGCAAGAAGTATCTTCCTCACAAATTAGCAGAGACTGTCGCAGCATTTCTCGAAAAGGGTGACGCGAATGGATTGGTATCCTATTTCTCAGAGATGAAACGTGCCAAAAAACGCTCGACATTGAGCTTAGAGGAAAGGGAAAGGATTGAGAAATTCTTGATGGACGAAGCTCAAGATGGTGGTTTACTTTCGGCAATCACTTTCTTTTGAGCCAGGTTCCGAAGCAGACCAAAAAAAGCCTCTTGGAGAAGTTGCACTGCAATTTCTCCTCTTTATTGAAAACTGAATCACTGATTGAGTTTTCATCGAGATACAGTTCTTTCAGAAAACCGCCGAATTCGGCAACCGCACCTCGGGCACTGGGGAAAGGAGATAACTATGTTCGAATTATCTATCGGGTCGAAGACGAAAGTCTTCATAACTCCGCAGGAGGTTGCGGACGAGGTGTCCAAGTTGAATGACACCTGCTACCAGCGAGGGCAGATTGAAGTTAATAAGAAAGGCCATACCGATTTCTACTTTGCTATTGGATCTGGGTCCCTTGATCTTCCGGTAGTGATGGACCTTACCTATTCCTACAGGACGATTGAATTCAAATCCGACGATCCTCCAGAAAAGATCGCGAAGCTTATACGAAAGAATCTTCCAAAGGGTGGACACATAACCATGATTGACTGTTATCCCGGTGGCTGTCCGTAGCACATCTTGTCCCAAGGACGACATAAAACCCCTTCGCGATTCTCTTCCGCGTGTAGATGAGAGAAGTTTTGGACACACCTCAGCAAAATACCCAACAAGCACGGCAATACGTCGTGCTTTTTTATGAAAATACTACTCGTATAACTCACTATGGCTTCCAATGGCCGTAAACATGACAGTGTCTCCACCAATATCCTTAAAAACTACACGAATATCAGCATTCACATTAAAACTTTTATATCCTATTAAACTTCCGTGAAGCTCGTGCGTATGAAGCAAAGGATCGTCTGGGTTTTCGAGAAATAAGTCTCTTCGGGACTGAAATGCCTCCTGAACACTTCGTGGTAACTTACGAAATTGCTTTAGAAACTTCTTGTGGATAATCACCTGAATCATTGATTCTTTTTATCAAACAGATATGCATCCATGTCTTTTGCATTTGTAAACACAGGAGAAAGATTCTTACCAGTCTTAAGGTCTTCTTCTACTTCCTTAAGAATTCCTTCTAGATAGGGGGTCATTTTATACCCTGCAGAGAACTGTACAGAGCGAGTACGAATAAACTGCTTGAGTGAGGCAGTGATGAAGGAGGAAAGGGTAAAACCAAGCTCTTCGGCGAGTTTTTGAGCCTCCTCTTTGACTTTTTTATCAGTCTTGATATTGATCATGGTTGTTTTCATATCCAAAGTATATACTTTGGATAATTCATGTCAAGGAAACTGTGGTGCAGCGAATAACATTCTACAATTAAGTCTTACGGGCGCACGTCATCTTAAAAAAAATCTCTACGTGTTTAAGCTACTGAACAAAATTGACCATTGATTAAGTTGTTTTTTGAAGAAATGCGCTATATACTCGCCACAGAAGTACAATCATATTTTAAACCTCTACAATCGAAAGGATGCTGATCATGGTCGGATATCTAAACAGAGTAGCGCGCCAGGCCGTCATTTCTAAACTCAAGGAGGGTGAATTCCTCTCTGGGCCCCATATCACAATGGGCTGGGATGATGCGAAACTAATTGGGTTTTTGGAAAAACATGCATTTCTTAGTCCTGCTGATTTGCGCGAGGCAGTACATGTGGGAATTTGCAACTGTGGACGTCGGTGCTATGAAAAACATGTAGGGAGACAAATTTACCCAGACCAAGCACTATCACCTGAATCACTTGGATACGCATGCCTCGTCGGAGCAGTAAGTAAAGACGAGGCACGACAGATACAGTTCGATCACGGTGAAACACTTTCTGAGTACCTAAAGAACGCAAATGGCTTTCTCGACAGAATTTTGATGCAAATTCAAGCACTTGCCACACAACCTGAGCCAATAAGGTCAACATTCACTGACCCATGCTCGTGTCATGACTAAAGCTATACCTATAGCAAAAGCCCTAGAAATAGGGCTTTTATACTGGTTTACGGAGAACATGAAGTGCCCATATGTGTATGGAGTTTTCATGCCTTTTCGTAATTCTATACAATAAAAAAAGCCCGTGGGATCGAGTGCCGACTGTGGTGTGTGTCGGTGCCCGATCCTACGGGCTTTGGATATGGACTTTCGTCCAGACTACCTACCTGTTTAATATGGTCTGTTCTCTTTTGATCTCTTTTGTTCTGAGTCAGAGGTGAAACATTATAGTTTCAGTGGATGAGCAAGTGCTCAGTACCTAAAGTTGACTCGTATAGTTAGTTTTGGTGAATTGTGTCTGAATCGTAATGATTCAATCCAGCCCTCACCGATGTGATGTACTTAGAGTTTTTTTGGAGGTATTAACTCAATTTTATAATGTACTCTTTAAGGGGATTCTCTCTTGTGAGAGTTACCTGCTCGCCCTCTCTGGGCCTACTGATATAGTATGTCCTTTATAAAAAGGTGTAAAGGACATAGCTGTGTATAACTGTTGATAACTCATTTTGTGATGTCCTTTATAAAAGACATGATTTCAAAACATGATTTTAGAGCTACATAGAGCGCTATAATCATCTCTCCATTTTTTGAAATTGACACTTTTCTATTTCGTGTTTTTATGAAACCGTATTTTTCTATTCTCTTTTCCTCTAGTCGGCGAGTTCAATTGAGACAGGGCAGTGATCACTTCCTGTAACCTCTGCATGAATGTGTGCACCTGCAATCATGGGTACTAATTTTTGTGACGCGAGTATGTAATCAATTCTCCACCCTACGTTTCGTTCGCGCGCCCCACCCCAGTGCGACCACCACGAGTAGTACCCATTTCCCTTGGTGAATATTCGAAAGGTGTCGACAAACCCTGCTTGCATGTACGCCTCAAAACCATCTCGCTCTTCTTCTGTAAATCCCTTTTTACCACTATTTTCTTTTGGTCGTGCAAGGTCTGCCTCGGTATGCGCGACATTGAAGTCACCACAAAAAATAACTGGTTTCACTGCATCGAGTTGCTTCATGTACGCAAGGTATGCCGGATCCCAAGCTTGGCGCATCGGAATCCGCGAGAGATCATCCTTTGCATTTGGGGTATAAACCGTACTGACGTAGTACTCATCAAACTCAAGGGTGAGGACCCGACCCTCTTTTGTTGTGTCTCCATACTGGTCTTCGAGACTGTGTGCGGAGGTAATGTCTTCTGGTATTCCTAATGTGACGTTTTTTGGGGGTATTTTAGTAAATATCGCTGTTCCTGAGTATCCCTTCTTCTCTGCAGAGTGCCAGTACTCGCTGTATTCGGGAAGAACCACTTCGGATTGGTGTTGTTGTGCTTTTGTCTCTTGGAGACAAAGAATATCTGGCTTATATGCTTCAATGAAAGGTGTGAGCAGTCCTTTGTTGTGCACTGCTCGAATACCATTAACGTTCCAGGAAAATATTTTCATTGATACAGTATATAGAAATGTATATCATGATCCAAATATCACCAGTCTCAAATGATACATCGTGTGAAATACCGTGTTGTTTTTAAAAGGCAGGTTCTGAGTTTAAAAACAGCAAGGGCTTTTATGTGTCACGAATGTGATACAATTTAGTTATTAGTGTTAATCAACACATAATATGGCTGAGCGCGTCACACACAAAAAAGAAAAAAAGAAGCCAAAGAAGACAGATAAGAAATAGTGAAACGCCCGCAACGAAGTTGCGGGCGTTTCATATTCTTTACGTGTACGCATACGTTGCCTTGGGATACGTAGGATACGTCTCACCAAAGCAATGAAAATTGCAACACGTATTCTCAGTGCATACAAGTAGACAAATGCACCTTCTCTGGTACTATCCGCACTAATTAGTTCTTTGACTCATGTTCTTCTTTGACTCAACGCTGTCAGAGGAGTTCACGCTATGGGGAGGAGGACATCTCAATTTGCCAGACGTACTGGCAATACCCGAGCACGCACTTGCGTGCTTTTCTCATGTCTCACAATAAGGAGAAGTATCATGGACAATTGTCCTGGTGTTTTGGCCGTCGCAACTCGATTCTTCGGAAAATCAAATCCTGACGCAAACTTTCGGCGTCTGGGGGATTTTCTTGAAGCCGCATCAAACCTGGGCACCGTTCACGTCGCCATCAACAGTGACGAGGACGCCATCGGCTCGCTCGAATTCGTCAAACGGGAATTTCCATCCGTTGACGCTTTCGCAGTCACCCCGTGGGGCTTCACTCTGCCACTCAATTCGATCGTTCTTCGCGCTACAAGGTCTGGGGCGCAACGATTGCTCATTGCGAGCGCAGAGTTCCCACCGACGAACGTTGCCGTCGATCTGCTACGTTCGCATATTGACGAAAACACACTCGTCGCCGGTGCAAGGTTTTCAGAGCACTCGTTCATCCCTGGCTCAGTGCAGGGGAGTGGGGTGACTGTGCCCTGGAACACATTTGCTGTCTGGAATCTCAAGTGGCTTGCTCGATTCGGTTTCCCGCTTTGCGGAGATGCTCCATTCGATGCGAAACAGGCTGCGGTGGAAGAAGTGACCGCTATCGCTCTGTACCAGAAACTCTGGGGTGTCACTGCCAAGCTCGTTTCCGTTCCGGGATTTTACGAAGAATGGAATACCGACGGCTGGGATGCTGAGCGGCTGCTGAAACACCAGACAAAGATCGCATCGAAGGTATCTCGTCCGGCATCTCAACTTTCCTGGGCCGAACTTCCGGCACCGCTCGTCACCCACGTGTAATCTGACACACGCGTTGTAATACGTTTTGCCACACGAGGAAACTCGTGTGGCAATTCATTTATTGACCACACCTCAATTACATAGCTATGGAATTACCTCACGAAACACAAGCAGTCACTCAAAAAATAAACATACTCAATATTATTGAGTATTTTCCTGGTTTTGATGGGTTTAATGGTGGTGGTGCTCCTGTTCTCCTTGAGCGTTTAGTGACTGAATTGAGCACACGACACAAAGAGCACTATCATCCCCATGTCTATATTGGAAGGAGAAAAGATGCTCACAACACAAAAACCTACCCGTTTTCATATACCGAAGATCCTGGGGTGCAAAATGTAGAGACGGTCGTTCAAGAGCATAATAGTGATTCGCACATTCTTCATTTTGGAAGTCTCGGGTACGCTGACAGATACGAATCGGTGTACAGAAACATACTCAATGCCTGGAAAGGTCCTATCGTACAACGAATTCCACTTCTCTCGAGATTTATTTCCATACGAGAAAAACACAAACCTACCGAAAATCGCTATTTCGAAAAAGTCGATGTGTTTATCTCGCAATCAATCCAGATGACTAATGGCCTACTCGCACTTGGTATTCCAATGTGTCGCATCGAGCAAATTGAAAATGGAATAGATTGTAGCGTAAAATCACCACTCACAGATGAACTACGAGCCTTGTTGCGTACTTCATTACTCACGCACCCACACCAAGAACACACAATCTTTTTATACGCCGCACGTCTTCATGACCCCGTGAAGGGAGTGCTCGAGCTACTTAAGGTGTGGACGGAAGGCGGTTTTGGACACACACAGTGCTCACTTATCCTTGCAGGGGACTTGAATAGTTCCATACTCAATTCCGAAAACACTGCACTGAAAGCGTTTTTGACACGATACACCTCACAAGACCTGCGCAAACATCACATTCTCTTCACTGGCCTACTCTCTGAAACAGAACTCGAGGCATACTATAAAATTGCTGATGTATACATCACACCAAGTATGCTTGAAGGATTTTCTAATAGCTCTCTCGAGGCGCTCGCATGGGGTCTGCCCATCATTGGAAGAATGGGGGTGAGTGGCCACGAAGAACTCATTGTGCCTGAAGTAACGGGATTACTTTTCGAAAATACGGACACCCTCTCTCGCCACATACACACTCTCGCGAAGGAAACAACGTTGCGTCATACAATGCGTATCCATGCTCGTACCCATGCGTATACAAATTTTTCTATCGACTGTATGGTACAAAAATATATGTCTCTATACAAAAGACTACTCAATCAAACATAACGATACTCGTGGATTCTCTTTCTTTGTTCATTTGCTATACTATTCCCATGTCACAAGAATTAGCTTCAAAACTTCTCGAAAGAAACCGTGTGGGTGCACTTCTTCGTATTTTTGCACCAACACCTGACGTAGTCGAACACCAAATCGAACTCGCCACCACCTCACTTAAAAAATTACTCGCTCTCAAAACAGGGGACAAACCAACGTTTTCTCGCATTGATTTCCTTGTCTCCAATGACCACCGTTTTTCTGACAGTGACTGTGACCTCACGACGACTCGCTTACGCGAGGTTATGGATACACAGTTTCCTGATGCGCCAGTAAACGTACTCAATATCCGTTACGGTGACATCTACTGTATGTTGCTCAACTACGGAATTGTAAACCAGCTTGAAGATAGGGTGCCGTACACATGTATCATTTCAAATCATGCATCGTTATACATCACACAGGAACATATTGATGCACTTCTCGCCGCAATGTATCAAAAAGCTCGAGTTGCTGGGCTCGCATTTGGAAAACATGAGAAACTTGTTCAAACAGGTCGTGTGATGAATACATTTTCTATGTGGCACAATAAAAGCCTTATAACCGTTGGTGGCTTCGACCTACGCGCAATGAAACCTCTAAAATCAGACATGCACAAAGCACAAACGGTCGTAGGGCACAGCACGCATCTCGAAGAGCATTTTGGTGAAGGGAAGGCAGAGTACCACGTCGCAGGATGTGAAGAAATTATCCCTCTCATCCGTATGACGCGCATTTTTGGTCAATGTATTAAGATTGTCTCTGCTTCAGATAGCACCCTCTCGTGGGGATCGGATAGAGAAAAAGATCCTGTGGGATACCAACGACACCATGCAAAACTTGCCACAAAGGATGCGAGACAGCGGTACATGGCTGGACTTGAAGGGGAATCGATTGATTTTTTGAAGACGGGGTTAATGGAAGAATGATATCTAAAGAAAAAATTAAGAAGTAAGCTACACACAACACCCGGCACTTCGTGCTGGGTATTGTGTGTTGTGTGTTGTGTGTTCTCTCTTTCCTTTTCTTGCCATCTCTTCCAAATGTACCCAAAATGCGCTACTCTACATATATATGGCAAAGCAGGATGGGCTCATAACCTTTAGTGATGTTTCTTTTGAGTACACACACAACAAACCAATTCTCATTGGGGCGAATTTTGTTATACGCCGTGGGGCAAAACTCACACTCATGGGACAAAATGGTGCAGGAAAAAGTACTATTTTTGGACTCATTACCGGCACCTATCACCCACACGACGGTGACGTCAACATCATGCCCCGCACGACCATTGCAGTATCAAGGCAGGTCATCCCCCGTGATGAGCTTGACCTCACTGTACGAGCATTTTTTGAAAAATGTTTCTCTGAAAAGGTATACGATATTGATCCAAAAATTGACGCCGTGCTCGAGATTGTAAACCTCAATGCACCACACGATAGAATTGTTCGATCTTTTTCTGGTGGTCAACAGGCACGACTCCTCCTTGCCTCTGCGCTTATTCAAAATCCTGACCTCCTCCTCCTTGATGAGCCAACCAATAATCTCGACATAGGGGGAATCGCACACCTCACTGAGTTTCTCAAGTCGTACACAAAGACCGTTGTGGTTATTTCTCACGATGCTGACTTTCTCAATGCGTTCACTCATGGTGTGCTCTACCTCGATGTCCGTACGCACATTATCGAACAATATGATGGGAACTACCACGATGTAGTACGAGACATTGCAGCACGTATTGAAAAAGAAAATCGAAAAAATGCCCAATACGCAAAAGAGATTCAGGCAAACAAAGAAAAGGCCAACTTCTTTGCAATGAAAGGAGGGAAGATGCGCCTTGTCGCCAAAAAATTGCGCGAAGAAGCAGAAGAGTATGAAGAGAACAAAGTCGATGTACGAAAGGAGGACAAAACGATTCGTCCGTTCACGATTGGTATTCCGAATGATCTTCCTCCAAAGATTCTGATCATATCTTCGTATCAGGTTATTAAAAACCATGAGCCAGTGGAGAAAAAATGCGACATTACCCTTGGAAAGGGCTATCACCTGCAACTTGTTGGGCCAAACGGCATTGGAAAAAGCACACTCCTTGAATCGCTCGCCTCGGGTCATGCGAAGGGTGAAACCGTCGCCCCACAGGTTAAGATTGGCTACTACCGACAAGACTTCTCCACGCTCAATTTTGACGATACCGTACATGATGCACTCATGTCCGTCATGGAAAAGAAAATTGAGGAGGATATGCGTTCGGTGGCTGCTGGGTTTCTCCTTGGAAGCGATGTCATTCGCACAAGAATCGGTAATCTCTCCGAGGGACAAAAGGGACTCGTAGCATTTGCACAACTTGTCCTTATGAAACCGGGTCTCCTCATCCTCGACGAGCCAACAAACCACATCAACTTCCGTCATCTTCCGATTATCGCGGGAGCTCTCAATAAGTATGAAGGTGCTATGATCCTCGTCTCCCACGTTCCCGACTTCGTGGAAAAAATTCGTATTGATGACGTGTTGGATTTGGGGAAGAAGTAGTCCACCACAATTCTTTACAACCAACTCATTTTTGATATATTATATACCTAAAGTATATGATCACATTCGAACTCAAAAATATAAATAATAGGCCATTTTATTACCTTACTGAGCAAATCCGTATTGGTCACACTTACAAAAAAATTCAGGTGTTTGTGGGCAAAAATATCCCTACGGATACACGCGCCCACTACATCGCACTCATGAACAAGGAGCGCTCACTTTTGGCCACACAGTTACAGTTGCGCTCGTTTGCCACAAAGGACCAAGATACGCACACGCTCCTCCGAATTGAGGAAACGAGACTTGCATGGAAATATTTTAAGGCACAACTCACTAATTCGGAGTATAAAACGCTTTTAAGAAAATTTGCCATCCAATTCACCTTTGAATCAAATGCTATTGAGGGGAGTAAACTCTCTCAAAATGAGGTATCCAAAATCGTCCTCCGGCAATACGTAAAGAAAAGTGTACCAAAAATTGAGATTCAGGAGGTCTTGAATGCAATTGAAGCTTTTGAATACATTTGTTCAGATACATTTACACTCAACCAGAAGTCTATTAAACATCTTCATGCAATGGTAACGCGAAACCTTGGCATACCAACCGGGTACAAAAGGCAATCAATTGTCGTCAACAACAAAGAGACTGTTGCCCCAAGGCATGTTCGCCAGGAACTCTCTAAACTCATTGCGTGGTATACACACACAAAGAAAACGGAGCACCCCTTTATACGTGCCGTTATTTTTCACAATCGATTCGAGCACATTCACCCCTTTATCGATGGTAATGGAAGGGTTGGGCGGTTGCTTTTAAACGTAATGCTTCTCCATAATGGATATGGTTTCATCTTGTTCCAAAATAAAAACAGGCGAGCGTACATGAATGCACTGGACGCAGGCGATGAGGGTCGTTTTAGAAAGATTGTTAAATTAAGTAAAGACACATACAGAAAGACGGTACAGGGCTTCACTTCTGTATAACAAACTTCACATCCTCGATTTCGTGGAAAAAATTCGTATTGATGACGTGTTGGACTTGGGGAATAAGTAATACACCTTAGCACTGTATTATTTCGAATATTGCGTTCAAAAAGCCACCTCTATTTGCACATGGTACGTATTCCCGTATGATTATTCATATATGGAAAAGCAAATTATCTGTATCTATCACAAAGACTGTGTCGACGGCACGACTGCAGCGGCGGTCGTACTCAAGAAATTCCAAAACGCTCAGGCGTTTCCTCTTGCTCACAACTACACAGAGGATGAAATTGAGTCAATTCTGAGCCTCTCTTCACCTGATGCACACATATATATAGTCGATTGTGTACTTGGCCTCACTGAGTGCCTCACCCGGGGATACCAAGTGACTGTCATTGACCACCATATCAGTGAACACACCCGCGTCTCAGAAATAGCAACGAGGTACCAATCGCTCATCTACATGTTTGATACTGCTAAGTCTGGCGCTTCACTCACCTGGTCATACCTGTATCCAGAAGTACCACAACCCACCCTGATTACATATGTTGAAGACAATGATCTCTGGACACAGAAACTCGGGATAGAGACAGAGCATGTTACGCACTATCTTTCTCTGTATCGCAATGATCCATACCAGGTAGTTGCTCTTTTTGAAATCGAGATTAACACACTCATCACACAGGGGACGGTGCTTACCACGTATGCACATACGGTGATTAGTAATCTCATTCTACTTGACCCGATTACCGTACGTATTGAAGAACATGAAGTGCTTGCATACAATATCACTGATTATCAATCTGCGTGCGGGAATGTGCTCTCGCACCAAAACGGGTGTGCGGTCGCGCTCTACACCATTATTGGCTCTCAAGTGAAGTGTAGTTTTCGTTCAGAATCAGCACACGAACCATCAGCACTCTCACTTGCCATGTCGCTCGGCGGAGGAGGTCATCGAAATACGTCTGGTGCAACTATTTCACTGACCGACTTCATGTCTCGGATTCTTCCGATATCGCCATAACAAAGCCATCCTCCATACGCAGTTTTCCCAAACATATCTTTTTTGCACTCACAAAACATGGTATTGTGTAGAGACTATTATTGTAACCGCATGTAACTTTGAGTATGGACACAACACAAGAAGAAAAAACTGCTGTTGCTGTAGCTCCAGAAGGAGTACAGACACCAGAACCTGAAACAACACCCGCAGTCTCAAAAAAGAATCTCTGTAATACACTCTGTAGCCCGACGATGATTGCAATTGCTGTCGGCATCATCCTTATCCTTGGTGCAGGCTACTACGCGTACACCACATTCTACAAGGGGGGAGGGGTGGTCGCCGTGGTGAATGGAACAAAAATATACAGCACTGAGTACGAGGAGGGTGTTGCACTCATGCAACAAAACGCGACACAGCAGGGCGCGGATCTGAGCGATGAATCGATTGTTTCCCAAATTCGCACCCAGGTTCTTGAAGGACTCATTGATAACACACTCATCCTCTCTGCGGCAAAAGCGTCAGGCATCGCTGCCACTGATGAAGCGGTACAAGCGAAGTATGATGAGCTTGTGCAGGAACTCGGTTCACAGGAAGAACTCACCAAGCGCATGGAGGAAATCGGACTCACTGAGGAAAAACTCCGAAGCAACATCAAAGATCGTATTCTTGCAGATGCGTACACCGAGGCAGAAACTGACATAGAGACCGTGACAGTTTCTGATGAAGAGGTAAATGAATTTGTAAAGAAAATAAGCGAAGGGGGGATGGAACTTCCGCCTCTCGAAGAGATTCGTCCACAAATTGAAGCTGAGATAACGGCACAAAAGAAACAAGAAATTGTCCTTTCGCTTTTGGAAAAATTGCGATCAGAAGCAGACATAGAGAAGCGTATTTAAGCATTCAAAATCCCCCGGCGCCCAATGGGCGCCGGGGGATTTTGTTTTCACATGAGCTACATTCCAGTCGAAACCTATCACAAACATATCGTTCACCTTTATAGGTAAGAAACGGCTCCTGCCAACGTCTCAAAGAATATGTACAACCGAATGCTCAACTACACCGAAAACAAGCCACGCATAAAAAAATCTATTGGGTGGTTTTTTGTACTATTTGGCTTTTTCGCTCTCGTCACTCCACTCACCCCTGGGGGGATTCTTTTCTTTATTGGACTAGAGTTACTTGGGATTCGCTTTATTGGTATTGAGAAAATAAAGGGATTCTTTTTTAAAAAACGAGCAGTTCAGACTCTTCCAAAGCCTGTTGCGCTCAAGGTCCAAAAATAGATTCACTGCTCGTCAGTTGTAGAATGCGCTCATGAAATCATCCCACAGGCTTTCATTGTATTGAGGATAGCGAGACAGGCGTTTATATTCATTCAGCAATCGACCTGTCATGGTTTTCGACTTATGCCCATCCTGCGTTATACTATGTGGTAATGAAAACTCATATTTTCGCACTCACCATTGCGTTACTCTCCACTATCCTTCTTGCGCTTCTCTATAGTGAGTCACTAAAAAGCGAACCGGTTGCGTGCACTTTAGATGCAATGATGTGTCCTGATGGTTCAACAGTCGGAAGAACAGGACCACACTGCACGTTTGCACCATGTCCACCTGCCACAGAAAAAGTCACTGAACAGATTCCACAACAAACTTCTCTTGCATACAAAGACCTCGTCGTAGTTGATTCACCACTCTCTGATGCATCAATCTCCTCACCCGTTACCATCACTGGAAAAGCTCGTGGTCTATGGTTCTTTGAAGGAAGTTTTCCTATTTCTGTTGTCAATTGGGATGGGCTCATTATTGGAGAGGGAGTTGCAACCGCACAGGGAGAGTGGATGACCGAGAACTTCGTACCTTTTATCGCAACCATCTCGTATACTGTCGACACGCAAACTCCATACAATCGTGGCGCTATCATTCTTAAAAAAGACAACCCCTCTGGTCTCCCCGAGAATGATGATGCAGTTGAAATGCCGGTCTCATTTAGTGAAATTAGTCAATAATGTGTTCGTATGTTTGAAAAATTTCTTGTTGAAATAGGATTATCTGAAAAGGAAGCGTCGGTATACCTTGCGCTCCTTCAAGTTGATTTTGCATCGATACACGATATCGCCTCCAAGACAAACATAAAGCGCACAACTGTGTATCCTGTACTTGAATCCCTTCAACAGAAAGGGCTTGTGAGCGAAACACAAAAAGACAAAAAAGTCTTATTTCAAGCCGCTCCTCCAGAACGTCTCGAGACGTATGTAGATCGTCAAAAGATTCTCTTTGATGAAAAGGCGAAGCGTCTTAAGGATATCATCCCACAAATGAAAAGCATCCAACGAGAGCAAGGGGAGAGACCTATTGTGAAATACTTTGAGGGAAGAGATGGTGCCATTTCAGCATATGAGGAATTTTATGCATTCAATGTAGGAAAAGAAGAGACGGGGTACTTTATTTTTAATAGAGACTTACTTTCAAAAACATTTACTTCTGAAGAATTGTCGCGTTTTTTACATATTCGAAAAGGAAAAGATCTCAACCCTGTATCTGTGTACAATTACAAAGCAGGGGACTACCAGTTTACTACGCCTGGAACTCGTGCACGCATTGATGCGGAAAAGTATCCTATTCTCTGTGATATTTCTATTACTGAAGACCGTATCGTTATCACCACACTTGGCGAACACGTTTCTGCATTTTTCATTAAGAGCAAAGATATTGCAGAGACTTTGACCAGTTTAATAAAAAAAATTAACGGAGTATAGGAAAAGGCTCACGGATGTGAGCCTTTTGTTGGTTACAAGTGCTTATCCATACAAAGACGGACAAGCTCTTCGTCGCCGGGAGTCTAGCTATTTCCGCTGTCACCCATGGGTCATCTCCTTAAAAACAAAGCGCTGGATCAGTTCGCAATACCACATCCCACACGTGATCCATGTGTATGGGAACAACACCCATTTTCTCAACTTGAATACCGAGCGAGTTTGTTTCTCCCCTTTCCTTACACTTATTGTGCGTAAGGAAAGGGGATTAACCTTCTCCCATGGTAATCTCCTCGAAATTTTGGATATTGCTAGTATATACCAATACTTATACATGTCAAGACATACTGACGCTGACTGTCAAATTTTCTACTTTTTTATCTTTATGTTGTTGATATAAAACATCATATTTATTGAATACAACGGCTTATTTAAAGCTGTTTTATGTTTATATATGTCTTGTTTTGTCAAAAGTACTTGACAAATAATTACTGCGGGTGTATACTACCCTTGTCAGGTTAGATAAACACATGGTGCTTCCGTAAGAGCGTAAGCCATGCCATCACTGGCTAATAAAATAAGAATTTCTCGTATGTACTGGCTGTTAATACGTTGACGGCCAGATACGTACTGGAAATTGTTCCTTCAAGCGTTCCAGCGGTTTCTGGAAAATATTCATAAGGAGGGTGTCATGACGTATTACGTTGTGGGAGGAGTTGTATATACCTCCCTCGCGGATGCGCTTGCTGCGAAAAGCGGTAAGTAAGCTGAAGTGAGTCTGCTGAGTAACGGCAAGCCGGGTTTTGTGGACCTGAGAACAGAATCACAAGTGTATGGCGAGTTGAGTGTCTTCACCTCCTCGCCATCTTTATCAAGTTCGTCATGAATGGTGGATTTGTAGAGATGCGGTTCTTTCACATTACCAACACCTGTATGCAACTGATGCTTTCATTTGAAGACATAAGTTGCATACAGGTGTTGGGGAACCCTGTAGGTTCCAGCAATCGACGTGATGCTGGTACAAAATTATAGGTTCTGAACCTATAGAAAAAACGAGAAGAGTTTGCGAAAAATTGCAAACAAGTGATGCCGATATGCATCGCCTCTTGATGACGAAGTCTGCGGCCACAGATTTCTGAAAGAACTGGGCACACCCTAGTTCATCCCACGAGTGGGGAAGGGCTCGCAACCTTTTCTCACTCGTTCTGTCCACGAGTGTATACTCGTGCTGATGAGTCGGAAACGACGAAACAGGTAGTCTTTAATACATCCGCATAGGATTACAGTGTTTGTGACAATACGAATCATGTAATCCCATGCGGATGTTGGAGGACATTCGTTCGTTAATCCACAATTCGCGATTGTGGACAAAAGCCCGAGGTGTGATGAAGGATTAATGTCATCACAACCCTTACTTAAGAAGGGTGGCTAAGGGGGTTTGAGAACAACAACTCATTACTTCCATGATTGCATCCCGGAATGCAATCACCTCTGGGTGGATTAGGAACTAGCTATTCCAAACTCCACTCGCTGTCCACGAGTGTGTACTCGTGCTGATGAGCTTAAAAGAGCGAAACAGTGACCTTTGGAACCTTTCCTTGGTTTGTGAAATGAGTTTGTGCATCGCATTGATTCATTTCACAAACCAGAGGAGAGAAGATGAACAAAACTGCAAATTTTGCACATCTGACGTGGGCCGACATGGCTCATGCTGGGTGGCAAGTGCGCATAACAGCGCGCCGTGGCGAAAATGCAACCGCGTCTTTCACTACCCCTCAGGGTACCGTGGAAGTGCGAGAGGTTCCCATTTCACGCTTAGGTTCTAACCTTCGCGCGCAAATGGACCGCATTGCGCCACAGCGCCGTCCAGCTCCGCAACTTCGAATTCGTATTCGCTAGTTGTGTGGGTGAAGCGCCGTCCCAAGAATGACGCAAAACCTCTTCGCCCTAGCCGACGGCGTGTAGTCGGTGCAGTTCTTTTCAATTTTCAAGGAGAAGGTAATGGGGGATCATGAAGATTGCTTCTGTCCTGCGTGTGGTGCAAATGTGGGACCAGGGACACTCGACTCAATCGGTTGTCCGCTCTGCGGATACGATCCGGATGATGAATTCGAGGATGATCTGGATAACAAAACTTCTTAGAAAGGATCCGGATGGATGCAATTGTCGTCCTCATGACACAGACGCTCGTGCTCTGGGTCATGATTGCTGGGCTCGCGTACATGGTGCGCGGACCACGGTGGGCTTCGGTAGTGATGCTGTGGCCCATTCGTACTACAGCGCGTCTCGTGAGGCGTGCGGTAGGAGGCATTCTTGTTGCGCTCGGACATTGGATTCGAGGGTAACAAGGTGTCGCGAAGTCGACACAAAACCCTTCCGCCATAACCGACGGCGTGTAGTCGGTGCAGTTCTTTTAATTTTCCCGAGAGGAGAACAACATGCACGGAAAGCAAAAAACCAAAACGCGCCTGCCGGTGGGTGTGGTGGAAAAGCTTCAAAAGAATACCGGGGGCGGTACGCACCGCGACAAGAAACATGACTACCAACGTCATGCGAAGCATCGCAATCGCGATGCGGGTGAATCTTTTTGGTTCGCCCTTTTTATACAGTTTCTAAATTTTTGGAGATTGTTAGAAATTTGTTCATTGTAATACTGAGCCGAGAGGAGGTGCATAATTTGTGTCTATCACTTCACATACAACTCTCACATTATCTTTCCCGCAAGGGATTCCGATCACGTAATCATGGACGTGGACACGGCGGAATGTCTTTTGAAAGGAGACTCACATGAAAACAACTACCCTTACCATCACCCTTCTCGTCACTTCATTCGTCCTCATGGGTTGCAGTGGTAGCGATGTCCTCAATGCAAAACTGCGCGGACACAAACGAGGGGTAAACGAGATCAATGCTAGTTGTCCCCATTCTCTTCCACCCCCCAATGACTACGAATTTCTTGGGGTTCCGGGCGAAACGGAGGCAAGTATTAAAGCCTACCGCGAAGCCTACCTGGAAGCATGTAACAACCGACACAAAAAGAAGGTCGGTTTGTGAAACTTCCAGCCGGAGAAACGTAAGTTTCTCCACTTTATCAAGTTCATCAATTGTGGTGGATTTGTAGAGATGTAGTTTTTTGAATCAGCGACACATCGTCGCACCGCACCTCGGGTACTGGGGTAGGAGAAAATTATGAAAACCGAAGAACGTTTTGCCTTGCTCGAAGCACGGGTTTCAACACTCGAGAATGCACTTTCCCAGCTCACGTCAGTAGGTCAAGATGTGCGCAGTGCCGTAGCATTGCGCTACGATGCGGTTCCACTTGTGGCACTCGGCCTTCGTCCACACAGTGCGAATGCGCTTATACGAAGCAACGTCTGCACCGTGGGGCAATTGACCCGCATGCAGGAGTCCGATCTCCTCCGTCTTGAAGGAGTGGGACGTGCCGTTGTTCGCGAAGTGCAGGATTGTCTCCGAGCTCTCGGCCTCCGCCTTCTGCCGGAGTAAATGCTTTTCAGGACTCCAAACCGGCGCACCTATGTGTGCGCAGGTTTTTAATACACAAATTGTAAAGAAAAGTAAAAGTGAAACGTTGTATGATAAAATTTCTCTATGCGAATGGATGAACCAAACTATTTTGCCGATATACCTAGAAATCCCACAAATCCAAAAGGATCACCTTTGCTCAATGAAGCTGAGGGTCAATTTTCTAAAAACGTATACGGAAAGGATGACAAAGAAAATATTGTTGCCGAAAAGAAACTTAAAGAAAAAGATAAAAGAAGAACA
>CAZDUC010000006.1:8182-19898 GCA_964508585.1 uncultured Candidatus Saccharibacteria bacterium | reverse complement strand
TAACGACTGTATTGACATAGAAAAAAGTGATTCCGATTGACTATCGAAATCACTTTTTCTAACCTTTTACTATGGTTTCAACTATGTAAGGTGTGTGTAAATTAGTCGCAAGTTACATCGTTCGCTCCAAGTACAGCAGCATATGTTTTGGAGGTACCTGTGGAGTCAACACAGTAGTATCCATTACCATTCTCAGCTGCCTTAAGTGGTCCAGAAACCGCATAGGCAGTAGCTGTTTCGTGACAAGTTACCTGTGTTGCGGTCCCGACTGCATTCTTTGCAGTGATGGCAGCAGCTGATCCTCCAGCAGAATTCGCTTGCGCATTATCGAGGATGTTATCTATAGACACGTTGTTACAGACATTCGTGTATGTACGATTACCCAGACCATCATAGAATATCTCTGCTTGTGATCTAATTTGAGCGAGTGCCCCCTTAAATGCAGCATTTGAGCCCTTATCACGCGCGGTGTTGAGTGACGCAAGTACCACGGATGCGAGGATACCGATGATTGCGATCACGACGAGGAGTTCAATGAGTGTGAATCCTCTTTTGTTTGTTTGTTTCATCATAAATTATTAAATAAGTAATATATTACTCCACTAAATGTGGTTAGGTATTATTATACGCCGTTTCGTAGTGTTGTGGTGTGTGGGTGTGGACAAACGACGTGACCGCCTCCCGTAGGGAGGCGGTCACGTCGTTTGTCTTGTCCTTCATCTCACACGTATCGTGTGTATTCAGAAAAAATTTTTCTTCTCACTACGAGTCTTTGTGGAATAATGTAGCATATTGTGTGAGAGCAAGATTCTTTGTGTAGTTATTTTTAGATGTACTCCTTCTATGTGTACGACAGGTTCTAAATAGAGCCTGTGAGGTTGTAGATTGGCATGAGTACGGATGCGAGGAGTACTCCTACCCCAAGACCGAGAAGCACAATCATCGCAGGTTCAATGAGACTGATGAGCGTATCCACTGCGTTATTCACCTCACGTCGATAGAATTCTGAAAGAGTTTTTAAAATATCACCGAGCTTACCCGTCTCTTCTCCCACCTTACTCATTTGAGAGAGTACCCCAGGAATTTCTCGATACTCAGAAATAGAATCTGCAAATGACTTCCCCGCTTTCACATCGACGAGCGTATTCTGGACAATCTCTCGGTAGACCTCGTTATCAACCACGTCTGCAGTGACCTCAAGTGCCTGCACCATAGAGATACCACTCGTGAGCATGGTTGAGAGGTTGTCACAGATGCGTGTGAGGAAGAGTTTCTCGTAGAGGTTGCCGAGTACGGGAATTGAGAGCTTAAACTCATCAATCACACGTTTTCCGGACGGCGTTCGTTGAAATTGCCAGTAGAAAAGGACAGCGAGTCCAAAAAAGAGGACGATGACAATAAAGTAATTTGAGACAATATCTGAGAGTGCAATGACAATCTTGGTATAGATAGGAATCTCCTGTCCTGAGTCAACAAGGATTTTACTCACACTCGGAATCACCAACGTGAGCATAAGCATCATCACTCCCACAAATATCGTGATAACGAAGGCTGGATAGATGAGCGCATTACGGGCCTTTGACATCACCTGGTATGAGCGGTCGAGGTAGTCAGCGAGGTACATGAAGGTTTTGTCGAGTGTTCCTGACTCCTCACCTGACTTCACCATACTAATGTAGAACTTCGAGAACACATCAGGATGCCGTGCAATCGCATTTGATATCGAGCTGCCACCCTGAAGACTGTCACTGATATCGGTGAGAATTTTTTGCATCTTTGGGTTACTCGACTCTGATGAGAGGAGTCTAAAAATACGAAGTGCAGATACCTGTGCATCAAAAAGTGTGGCAATTTGTCGAGAAAAGATCACAATCTCTTTATTGCTGACGCGCTCAAACATCGTAAACTGAATATCTAGAATCGAAGATTTCTTCTCCACCGGCTCAATGGCGATAATGGTATAGCCACGTCCTTCTACCGCTTCAATCGCTGCTTCGATAGTCTGCGCATCAACAGTCCCCTCCCTGGGGGTACTACTTTTATCTACTGCTTTGTATGAAAATAACATATGATTACATTAAACGTTCAAGACCTTTTGGATTCACCGAATACGCAAATGCATTTTCAACCGTAATTTCACCCTTTTGTACCAGTTCAATAAGTGACCGATTCATATCAATCATGCCAAGTTCCATACCGGTCTCAATGACGGTCTGAATCTCATGGGTGCGCTTTTCTCGAATGAGATTTGAGACAGCAGAGTTGTTGATAAGGAGCTCAAATGCAGGTACAAGCCCTCCTGCGATACGTGGAATGAGGCGTTGTGAAAATATTGCGGTAAGAGAGCCGGAAAGTTGTACGCGAATCTGATCTTGCTGACCTGCTGGGAAGGTGTCGATAATACGATCAATGGTCTGTGCGGCGTTGTTTGTGTGGAGTGTGGAGAGTACGAGGTGCCCTGTCTCTGCCGCGGTCACTGCGGTAGAAATAGTCTCTTGGCCTCGCATCTCACCCACCATGATGACATCCACATCCTGTCGAAATGCCGAGTGGAGTCCAACATGAAAATCTGCGGTATCGACGCGAACTTCTCGCTGATCAATGAGTGATTTCTTTGGTTCAAAAATGTACTCAATTGGATCCTCAATGGTGACGATATGCTCTGCACGAGTGGAATTGATGAGATCAATCATTGCTGCAAGAGTGGTGGATTTTCCCTGCCCAACAGGCCCCACACAAAGAAAGAATCCCTGGGGCCGTTGGGTAAATCCTTCAAGAATTGGTGGGAGTGAAAGCTCTTTAAAGTTACGAATGTTATTTTGAATATGTCGAAGCGCCACAGAGACAACACCGCGTTGAAAAAAACCATTACCACGGAAGCGCACCCCCTCACGAGCTGCGAATGAGAAGTCGATTTCGTGCATTTCAAGAAACTTCGCTTCTTGCTCATCGGTGAGCATCACCTTGAGGAATCCCAAAACATCTGTGTTCGTTAACACTGGTTTTTTGATGAGTGGAATCAGTGAGCCGTCAACTCGAATAATTGGATGTGATCCCACAGAGAGGTGGATATCAGACCCTTTCTCTGAATCGATAATATCAATGAGGTCATCGAGTTCTCTTTTGTAATCTACTGATGCCATATTTATTTTGAAACGAGTCTTAATACTTCTTCGACCACTTCACTTGGAATGAGTTCCGCTTTCACAATGTACCCCACTGCACCAGCTGCGAGCGCTGCTTGTTTTTCACTCTCTTCTGTCTGATTTGAGAGCATGATACACATTGGCTTACTCGCGAGCGTTTCTGCGAAAATCTTTTCTATGAGCTGAATACCGGTCATTCCCGGCATAATGACATCGGTAAGTACAACATCATACTTCTTTTCATGGAGCTTGGTGAGTGCTATCTCAACACTTGGAGCAACGTCCACCGTATGTCCCTTTTCACCAAACTTAGTTGCGTACATGTCTCGTAAAAATGCATCGTCATCAATAAGTAAAATTTTCATATAGGTATTATACAGGTCTTATAGGCTCATACTAAGTGGGTTATCGACAACTCCGCTTCCCGTGACACTTTTAAGCGCAGACTCCTCTTCTTCCGCCTCATCAGACATGATGAGTGCGCCACCAAGGGTACTCACCTCTTCAAATGGAATGACATGATTGAGCGCTTTAAGAATTGCGTCTTCTTTCATCGTGATGTAGCCATTCTTTCTTGCAACCTTGAGTATGGCTTCTTCGTTCGCATCTTCGAGAATCAATCGTTCAATTTCATCATTTACCGTTATTGCCTCCATGACCGCGACACGCCCCTTGGTACCACTTGAGCACTCAGGGGTCGATTCTGCAAAGAGTACATGGTCTGTCTTTGGAATTGCTGCTTTAAATTCTTCCGGAAGATCAGAAAATTCCTCGTCTATCATGCGTTTAATACCCTTTTCAAGTGGGGTTTTCTTTCCTGTATTCGGATAAATCCGACGCACCAACCGTTGCGCCAGTGCAAGCTCAAGGGTAGGTCCAATGAGATACGGGTCAACACCCATATCAATAAGACGTGGGATGACCCCTACCGCGTTATTGGTGTGTATGGTTGAGAGCACTAAGTGCCCCGTGAGTGCTGCCTGGATAGCGAGCTGTGCTGTCTCCTTATCACGAATCTCACCCACCATGATGACATCTGGATCTTGTCGGAGTGCAGTCCGTAACCCGTTTGCAAATGTATACCCAATTTCTGGACGTACCTGTGATTGACTCACTCCTTCGATGTTGTACTCCACAGGATCTTCAAGAGAAATAACGTTCTTTCCAATTCTATCCACCTCAGAGAGCATCGCGTAGAGTGTTGTTGATTTTCCTGATCCTGTTGGTCCAGAGATGAGAATGATGCCGTATGGCTGTGCAATCGCCTTTCGAATGAGATCGATATTGTGTTGAGAAACGCCTGTCTCCTCGAGTGTGCGGACACCGGTATCTGTATCCAAAATACGCATCACCACTTTTTCTCCATGGTTTGTCGGAAGAACAGACACGCGAAAATCAATTGCGCGATTGTCGATTGAGGCAGAAAAACGACCGTCTTGTGGTTTTCTCTTCTCATCGAGTCGAAGCGATGAGAGAATCTTGATACGAGCAACAACTGCCTGATGCACCTTTTGAGGAAGTTCGAGACTTCGGACAAGAATGCCATCAACACGAAAACGAATAATGGTTTTTATTTCACCCGGTTCAATATGGATATCAGAAGCATGTCCATCCACCGCATAGCGCAGCACTGTTGCAACAATCTTGATAATTGGCGCATCCTCTTTTATGTGCTCAACCTCACGAGTAAGTGGAACGCCTTCACGAACATTCTTCTCTATTTGATCCTCCTGGAGTTCATTTTCAAGCACCCCAAGTGCTTCATCAACTTCGTCGGTTAGGTTGGCGTATGACTTTAGCCCCACCTCAAAATCATGTTCAAGTATGACTGCTATCTTGTATGGAATTTGGTCTTTTGCGGTAATGAAATTAAGTGCATCACGAAAGGAAAGATTCTCGGGATCTGTTATACCCACGATAAGTACCCCCTCTTCAATTGCAATCGGGATGATGCCATAGTGCCGAGCAGAATCTTCTGAAAGATGCTTCAGAACAGAGGATTCTAATTGTTGAAATTCAGAAATTTCCCTCGTCGGTAAATCAAAGTACTCACCAATAGCATTTCGGATGCTATTTGCATCAACACCTTCGTCGAGCAACGCTCGTTCGTACGTCATACCATCTTGCGTCGCGCGGTTCAAGACCCGCTCGCTCAATGTCGAATCAATAACTCCTTTCTCTGAAAGTAATGCAAGCAGGTTCATACAAAACAATACTAGACAATGCTACTCAACTGGAGCAAATGGATTACTACGCCCGGTTGCGACATCAGGAAGTGTCACTGAGTACACATTCAAATTATCAAATCGATTATCGTCGAAAACAGAAACATCAAGCTTGTATGTATCAATAATTTTTGTATCTTCAATTATTTTTTGTGTACGAATAGAGACCTCAGACGTAGACATTGAAAATTCACCAAGAGTCGGGTCGGTTTTCACAGAGCCGAGTGTAAAGTAGTACACTACCCCAAGGAGGAGTGCGATACCGAGTGCAATAACAAGTTTTTTAAGAAGACTAGACATATATTACAGTGTTACTTCTGGTAAGGCATAAACTCTGACAGTGAGATCGAATTGCTGAAAAGATGTTGGAGAGGCGCTATACGATAGCCCGATAACTTCAAACAAAGTCAGGCTACTTTCCAAATCAAGCATGAAGGTGTCGAATTGTTCATAACTACCAATTACTCCAAACTTAATGTCGACAGAGGCCAGCTCTTGGCTTGCGGGGAGACCCTGACTTACGTTTTCTGTCTTACGAGCGAGTGTTGCATTATTATTTTTAACCGAAATGTTTCCAAACAGCATGCCGTTCTTTTCGGCAAGCGCTTCTATGTCAACAAGGATTTGTGTATCATCAATTTCATCCGGTACAAGTCGGTCGAGGCGTTCATTATCTGAAGCAGAACGGTTTGTTTTTACGGAAAGCTTCTCCTCAAGCTTTGCTGAAAAAAGATTGTACTTTTCGATTGCTGTTGTGTACTCGCTCATTTCAGTTTTTACCGCCGTTACCTCACTAAATGTTGGCTGGGTAAAAAACATAAAAATCATGACCGCTATTACTATCGAAAGGATAGGGGTGAGTGTTCGAGATATCATATAGTTTCGTTGTTACCGGTAGTAACTTCTGCACCATTAGTGCTCATGGGAGTATCTACTGAACTTGTCGAACTTGACACATCGGTTGTCTCAATTCGCTCATCACCAGTGAATGAAAGCGTACTCTTCTTAAATAGGCCAGTGACTTCAAAACCTACTCCGAGATCAGCAACTGTCTGACTGTCTTTGTTTTTCTGATCTACTGTCGCAATGACGCCAGTTTCTGAGATTTCGGGTGATGTCATTGAAATATCACGCACAACAAAATCATCAAAAATACTGTCTTTAAAGAACTGCATCTTTTGGAGCGCAACAGATTGTAGCTCCTTTGTATCGCCACTAAGTTTCACCTCTGCATCAAAACCAGGATCGTACTTGTAGTCAATTTCTTTAAATCTAACTGTCTCTTTTGTGGAGAGCCCCACCGTATCAAACAAACGTGAAATAGCAATATGATTATCAAGAAGTGTGCGTGCTACATTGAGTTTTTGATCGTACTGTTGAATCTCCAACATTTTTCTATCATTATCTCCTTGACTTAAAGTACTTAACTGTCCCTTTAGGGATTCAAGCTCCTTTTCCAAATACCCTTTATACAAAAATACCCCAGCTACTGATAATAGAGAACAGACTAACATTGCTGTCCCAAGAACACTAAATAGACGGATAGTGTGCGTCTTTTTAATTTGCTCTGGAATTGCACTTTGTGTCTGAGAAAATGAAGAACGTGGTATGTATGCCATTAGTCTAAGTATACGCTCGACATACCTGTTTCTGCATGGTCACCTGTGGACAATTGTGAGATGAACTATTTTTTTTGGAACGTGCGGAGTGCAACACCGATTGCGATTGCAAATGATGGACCAGCCTGCGTGAGTGTATCTTCAAGAAACGCGGGATACGCGACTTTTGAAAATGAATTTGCCTTCGTAACAGGACGAGAAAACATATCCTGTATGTACGAGTCAAAACCTTGCAGTTGCGCACCACTTCCACAGAGCACCACTTTCTGGATTGTCTCCCCTTCACTCTCCTCGTATCGTTTAATGACGGTATGAATTTCTCGAAGTCCACGATCGAGTGTTGCAATAATTGCTTTCTGAATACGTGGATCCTGTTCTTTGCCATGGAGCCCTACAGTACGTTTTAGTTCCTCTGCATCTTTAAACTCAACATTAATCACTTTTGCAAGTGCTGTTGTAAGATCTGCGCCGGAGAGAAGCGTACTATGCGTTTTGATAATGAGTCCTTTTTTCACAATACACACTCGCGTTGATGATGCACCGCAATCAATAATAGCGACCGTGTCATCCTCTGGCGTGAGCACCGACCGAATCATACTAAAGGTCTCGATTTCACTCGCAACTGTCTTGAGCTTGCAATCTTGCATGATAGAGACGTACTGTTGCTGTGCTTCATTGTATATTGCTGATATGAGCACACTCGTGGTTTTTGTCTCATCATGCGCAATGAGTGGTGACCATGTAAGTTCCACCTTCGATAGTGATACGGGTATGTACTTCCGCGCTTCAATTGGCACCATCGTATTAAGTTTTTCTTGATCAGTGGTCGGTATCTGTATGATGGTCGTAAAACAAGTGTTATATGAAAAAGAAAAGGCGACGTCACGTGCCGACGCTCCCGCTTCACGCAAAATATCAACCAATGCCTCAACTTTCTTCTGTGGAGAAAGGTGTGTTACTCTTCCGAGATTAATCCCCTCATATGGGCCGAGCTGTAATTCTCCATATGTTTCAAGCGTCGGTACTCCTTTCACGTCACGTAGTTGTACGACCTTAATAGACGATGAACCAATATCGACACCAAGCACACCACTATTCGTCACCGCTGTGATTGCATCCGACTTTATAAGTGATGTTAATGTTGAAAGACTGAAGCCCATACGATACTCCTTTATTTTTGTTGACTACATTGTACCACTAGGTGATACGATATTCATATGCGATTTGTTCATACGTTCCACATGCTCCTTGATCACCTCTTTCCACCCTCTCCCGACGCCCTCCTCGTACGAGGGATACGTGATGATCAGGTACGTTTCTTTTTTTCATTGAAGCAAGTACAAGATGTCCGTGTACTGAGCACGTATACCGATTCACGAATTCGAGCACTCATTCATGAAGCAAAGTTTCACCAGAATCATCGGGCGTATGTACTCCTCGGACATCTTCTCACACAGTACTTCAACACACGCACTACACCAGTCGACATCGTACTCCCTGTTCCACTTTCATCCAGTCGTATGCGGTCGCGTGGGTATAATCAGGTAGAGCAGGTATTGCTCCAAGCAACACTCCCCCACCATGCAGTCATTCGAACTGATATATTGAAACGAAATATACATACACGACCACAAACGGAGTTAACACGAAAGGAACGATTGGTAAACGTGCGCGACGCCTTCGGCGTCGCGCACGGAAACGACATCACCGGTAAACACATTGTCCTCATCGATGATGTGCTCACCACAGGAGCAACGCTCCACGTTGCAAAAGCGTCGCTTTTGCAACACTCCCCCGCTTCCATCACCTGTGTTGCCCTTGCACACTGACTATCGCGTAGGGGTTGATCTGAGTATTAAAATCCAAATTTTGCGTAAAAAATCCGCTTTGTCACCTCAACGATACAAAGATACACAATCACGAGTCCTGCAATGGCTCCCATGACTGCAAGTGGCAATGGTGAGAAACCAAACAGTGCGCCTAGTGAGGTGAAAGGAATAATCCATGCAACGATCACTGCAGAGACGGTACTTATAGTCAGCACAGTACTTGCACGACTCTTGAAAATAGGAAGGTGCCTTGTTCTCACAATATGAATAACAAGAACCTGTGTGGCAAGCGATTCCATAAACCATCCCGTCTGAAATTCAGAGACACCCAAATTGAAAATAACAAACAAAATAAAAAAGGTGCCGAAATCAAAAAGTGAACTCACGGGCCCAAATACATACATAAACTTTTTTACAGAATCAAGGTTCCATTTTCGCGGTTTCTGTATCCAATCGTTATCAATTGCATCTGATGAGATGGTGAACTGTGATAAATCATAGATGAAGTTGTTGAGAAGAATTTGAATAGGAAGCATCGGAAGAAATGGCAAAAAAAGGATCGCACCAAGTACACTGAACATATTTCCAAAGTTTGAGCTTAGAGCCATCATGATATATTTCATGGTATTGCCAAATGCCTTTCTTCCTTCCAAGATACCGTCAATAATTGGCTTCAAATGTTTTTTGGTAAGGATAATATCGGCAGTTTCCTTTGCAACGTCAACAGCGTTATCGACTGAAATTCCAATGTCCGCTGCTTTGAGTGATGGAGCATCATTGATGCCGTCCCCAAGATACCCCACCACATGACCACGCGAACGAAGTGCAGTGATGATGCGGTTTTTTTCATCCGGGGAAAACCGTGCAAAAATAGTTGTCTGTTCTGCTTTTATTGCAAGCGCATCGTCCGTAAGGGAGCGAATATCCTTGCCCAATAACACCCCTCTAATCTCCATATCGATATCCTTGCAAATCTTTTGTGTCACAAGTTCATTATCTCCAGTGATAACCTTCACCTCGACACCATATTCCTTCAATTTTTCAAGTACTGCTTTAATATCCTTTTTTGCAGGGTCAAGAAATGAAATAAACCCAATCAGGGTGAGGTTATTTTCGTCCGCTGTCGAGTATTTTTCTTTTTCTGGAAGATGTGTTTTGATTGCGAGTGCGAGAACTCGATACCCATCTGCACTGAGTGCTTCATAGTAGCCGAACGCTTTTTTTCGGATAGGTGCCGTAAGTACATGAGATGTTCCATTCTTTGTATATTCCGTACATTTATCAATAATTGCCTCAGGTGCGCCCTTGGTAATGAGCACCCTCCCCTCAGGACCGGCCACTGCAACGCTCATCATTTTGCGGACAAAATCAAAGGGAATTTCTTCAGTCTTCGTGTACGCACTCACATCAATCTTCTTGTACGCAAGTACCGCTTTATCGAGTGGATTTCGTACTCCTGTTTGATGCACGCTATTGAGATATGTGTGAAGAAGGACACTTTCGTCATTTGTGCCAAAAATATCAGTGTAGAGTACGAGTTCAATATTATCCTCGGTGAGTGTTCCTGTTTTATCAGTACAAAGAATATTCATACTGCCAAAGTTCGGAATTGCGGAAAGCTTTTTCACAATCACTCCCACCTTCGCCATTCTTTTTGCACCGCGTGCCATCGTAATCGACATAACAACAGGAAGGAGTTCGGGAGTAATACCCACCGCAATTGCAATTGCAAAGATGAATGATTGCAGAATATCCTTATGGATAAGTGCATTTCCCAAAAAGATCACGAGCACGAGTGCGAGAATAACCTTTGAAATAAAAAAACCGAATTGTGTGATACCAATTTCGAATTCACTTTTTGGTTCTGCTTTGAGGAGTGTTTCTGCAATATGTCCGTACTCAGTCGCCTTCCCGACTTGATATACAACGGCGCGCGCAGTGCCACTCTCTACACTCGAACCAAGAAACACAATATTTCCATTATCGTTCTCTGCTTTCGATGCATCAACAATATATGGCTTTTTTTCACACGGAAATGATTCGCCTGTGAGTGACGACTGATTTACAAAAAAATCATCTGCCTCGATAATGCGCGCATCTGCAGGTACCAAGTCTCCCGCACTCAAGAAAATAACATCTCCGACACATACATGTGAGGATTTGATGTCCTGTTTCTTTCCATCACGAATCACTGTGGCGGTTGTGTTTACCTTTTCCTTCAGTTTTTTTGCTGCATCATTTGCAGAGTGTTCTTCAAAAAAATCAAGGGTGACGCTCACAAGCACCATGATGGATATAATGACGAGGTTCTTCATTTCGCCAAATGAAGCAGAGATTCCGGCTGCAACAAGGAGAATAATAATGAGCGGATCATTAAAATGTGAAAAAAACTCCCGCACAATGCCAACCTCTTTCTTATCTGAGATGGTGTTCAATCCATACCGCTTCAGTCGTGCTTTTGCCTCAATCTCTGTCAGTCCTCTTTTTGAGGTATTAAGCTCTGTAAACACTTCCTTAAGTGCAACAGTTGCAAGGTAATTTGTTGTATGTGCCATACGTATACACTAGT
This sequence comes from uncultured Candidatus Saccharibacteria bacterium, assembly GCA_964508585.1. Lineage (GTDB taxonomy): Bacteria > Patescibacteriota > Minisyncoccia > Phycocordibacterales > UBA918 > Damh-18. The sequence goes on along the minus strand of CAZDUC010000006.1, from coordinate 8,510 downwards.
ATATGCCATGCGTGATACAAACAGGCCTCTGTGTATGCACACTTTAGAAACTTGTGTATATATGGTATTGTATTCGCGTTCTTGTTTGTAAAAAATGAGACCTATCAGGAGAGATAACAGAATACACGGAGAGTTGGCTGAGTGGATAAAAAATGAACTGCTTCATTTTTTATCCGGTCTGCGAACGAATGTGAGCAGAATTGCCGATGTTTACGAGGCAATAGGAGGACGAAAGGTACTTTCGACCACACCGGAAAGACAACAGAATACACGGAGAGTTGGCTGAGTGGTCGAAAGCGCCTCACTGCTAACGAGGTAGGGTCTTAAA
>CAZDUC010000006.1:0-8082 GCA_964508585.1 uncultured Candidatus Saccharibacteria bacterium | reverse complement strand
CAAAACCAATGCATTGCATTGGTTTTGTTGTATGGTGCGGGAAAATATTATTCGTTACAAAAATCCCCAATTCATACTATACTATCTGCGTGTTTCGAAGGATTTTCTCATTCATCGTCATCGTCTTTGCCCTCATTGGGTTTGGCTTTGTAAGTGTATATTTTGCGGTGAAGTTTGGCCTCACCAATACAACCGGCATCATTGACCAGCAAACAGACCAATTCATACAGTCCGGTATTGAAAATTTGCCCAACAGTCTACCAAGTATTGATATCAATACCATAGCGACAGGTACTACTTCACACACTCCTGCTATCGTTACCCCCACATACACACCGTGGAGTAACACGTATGAATGGGAAATCATTAAGAGTGCGCTCTCAAAGGATATCGCAGTCGTGCAAAGAGCATCAGTGGATTCTGGTGTTCCTGCACGACTCATTGTGACACAGCTCGTTGTCGAACAACTTCGGCTGTTTTTTTCTGAGCGCGAAGCATTTAAAAAGTGGTTTGAGCCACTCAAAATCCTTGGGAGTCAAACACAGTTTTCTTGGGGCGTGATGGGAATGAAAGAAGAAACTGCGATTCTTGTTGAACAATACTTGAAAGATCCGACTTCCCCATACTACCTTGGAGAAGCGTATGAACACCTCCTTGATTTTCAAACTGAAGATATCGCGTCTGAACGCTTCACCCGTATGACCGACCAGCATGATCACTACTACAGCTACCTCTATGCGGGCTTATTCATTAAGCAAATAACGACACAGTGGAGGAATGCAGGCTATGAGATTGCCAACTCTCCTGACATCATCTCCACACTCTACAACCTTGGTTTTTCAAAATCGATTCCGAATCCAGATCCAAAATCAGGAGGAGCACTCATTACCATTGACGGTATCAATTACAGTTTCGGATCACTCGGTGCAGAGTTCTACAAGTCTGACGAACTCTTGAATGATTTTCCTCGATATGTGTTGCAATAGATTTTGAAGATATAAATGTCCACCTCGTTATCCTCGCGACAGCGAAATAATTTGAAAGACTCCTTCATTGAGTCAGTTCGAGAATAGAATCAGGCATTTTTCAGTAACGCCCTTTGCACAATTTAAGCTCCACTCTTGTATCTCCTCATTTCTCGTTCAAGGCGAGCGACCTGTACCTCTAACTTTGCTGTGCGCTCACTATATACTAAGTCAAACTCCTTCACTTGTCCTGCGAGTGATTCTGCAACCCCCATGATTTCAGTGACATCCTCAATTGCAAGTAGGATAATTGATGGGGATTTTGGAGTTGTTGTATCTTCTCTATAGTACATTTGTCGCGCATTGAGTAACATCACCTTTCGTCCGATTGCAGGAAATACATGTGATACTTCAAATCCATTAAAAAATGTATTGTTGGGAAGAATTTCCTCAAGTAATTCACGAAGTGCGGGAATATCCCACTGACCGTCACCAAGTGAATACACCACCTTCCCTTCAGTATCTTTTTTCTCAACTTGAAACGTATGGTAAAACGGGTCATTCGCTGCCATAACACAAAAATGCTCATCGAGAATAAGCATCGGTTCCCTCGCGACATCAACGACCGTTTTAATATATACCCAACTCTCATTCCATAAACTTCCAAAAAAATCATCGGGGGTCTTGGATAATGTCTTTTTCTCTATCTTTGCATTGCTATTGAGTTGTATCATAATAATTTTTCTTATATTTCAAAGTCTCTCTTTTATCTATGTCTATTCTGTGCTAGCCGTAGCACCTTGCATATTGTTGCAACGCAACTGTGTTTCTCATCGCTATATTCTCAAATTCGCATAAACATGGTATAGTTTGTCATAAGAACAACTACCCCTAGGTACAACATGTCACGGTTACGTAATCCGTATAGTACGTACGTCCATGTTTTATACGTTCAAGCAAAGCGTTTCTAGAGACACACCTATGTATGTGTAATACGCTTGTAATATGTCCTTCTGCAATACGGCATTACACTATGATTTCAAATACGAAAACAAAACGACAACGGATTCTCCTTACCGCTGGGCATAATGATTTTAGTGTACATCTCAAACGCTACGCACACTCGCGTACTCATAATCTTCCTCTTTCAGACGATCTTATACAAGATACATTTCTTAAGACGTGGAAATATCTCGTAAAAGGTGGAAAAATCAAAGTAATGGAAGCGTTTCTCTATCATATTTTGAAAGCGCTCATTATTGATGAATACCGAAAACGCAAAACAACCTCACTCGATATCCTTATTGAAAAAGGGTTTTCACCTTCTGTGAATACTACCCAGCAAAGTATCGACATCATAGATGGCTCACAAGCGCTCTCGCTCATTAACGAACTTCCACCGCTGTATCAAAAGGTCATACGCCTCCGTTACCTTCAGGATTTGTCTATCGGAGAAATCTCCTTACTCACAGGCAAAACACGCAACACAGTTGCAGTACAATTACATCGTGGACTTGAGAAACTTAAAGTACTCTACGGAAAAAAGATAGCACAGACAAGTAAACGATCACTGTCACTGTAATACTTTAACAAAAGGAGTGATGTACATAAAGAAAGAGAAAAGAGATAAAAACTCCTAGAAAACCACTGTCACAAAAGTGACCGTGGGCTCAAAACCTTTCATGGAAAACGTGTTGATTATCCCTACTCAAATACTCGCCCCAACCAAAGGAAATAAAACTTTTTACCATCAAAGTCCTGCTTGCACCGGATGTTTTATTGTGACGCTATCGAACAACACTCGCTACGGCCTTTACCAAACCTGGTAATGTTACCTTCGGAACGATCTCCTCAGCAGTTGGTTTCTTCACCAGTCCCGCAATTTTCTTTGCGGCAGCAAGTTTTATCTCGTCGGTAATTTTCGTTATATTCCTATCAAGTGCACCGCGGAAGATACCGGGGAAAGCGAGTGAGTTATTGACTTGATTAGGATAGTCGGAGCGGCCGGTCGCCACAATGCGCGCACCGGAGGTCACGGCATCCTCCGGCTTAATCTCCGGAATTGGATTTGCGAGTGCAAACACAATCGCGTCTTTCGCCATACTCTCTACATGAAAACGAGAGATAGTCCCCGGGCCAGAGACACCAATAAGCACGTCAACACCAGACACCGCATCACTCAACATTCCCTTGATGTTTCGTGGGTTGGTCACTTTCGCGAGTTCATTTTTGTACTGGACCATTCCTTTTCGCCCACGATAGATAACCCCTGCACTATCGGTTACGATGATGTCAGTGATACCCGCCTTCACGAGAAGGAGTGTGATTGCACGTCCCGCTGCACCGGCACCCACCACCACCACTTTGAGATCTGAAAATTTTTTCTTTACCACCTTCGATGCATTAATGAGTCCCGCGAGCACCACAATCGCCGTCCCGTGCTGGTCGTCGTGCATGAGAGGAATATCGAGTGCTTCTTTGAGTCGTTCTTCTATTTCAAAACAGCGTGGCGCGCTGATGTCCTCGAGGTTGATTGCACCAAAGCCGGGTGCAATGTTGATAACAGTCTTGATGATTTCTTCGGAATTTTGTGTATTGAGAACAATCGGAAATCCGTCGATGTCAGCCATTTCCTTTAGAATCGCACACTTCCCTTCCATGACGGGGAGCGCAGGGATAGCACCAAGATTGCCGAGACCAAGGACCGCAGATCCATCAGAAATCACCGCGACGGTGTTGCGCTTAATCGTGTACTCTCGCGCATCTTTAGGATTTTGTGCGAGGTGGCTCGACACCGCACCCACACCAGGTGAGTACATCGTACTCCACTCATCACGCGTTCTCAGTCTCCCCTTTGAGACCACAGAGAGTTTCCCATGCATTTTTTTATGGAGCTCGAGCGCCATTTTTGCGTAATCTTTCTTTTGTCCTTTTTTTGGTGTCGCCATACAGATGAAATAAATAGAATAGTAGAGAGATAGTATACGCTACTTTTTAAAGCGGGTGAACGCGGGCGGAACAGGGCTTTGCCCTGTTCCGCCCTCGTTCTACACCACTCACTCATTTCTGCTACTATATATAGAACTATGCAGACATCAGACTTACTCACCACGCACTTCCGCATCGATATCGAACACAAAAAGGCGCTCGCTCGCCTTGGTGTTGCGACCGTGGGGGACCTCCTCTACCACCTCCCTCAACGCTACGAGGACATTAGCACCATTCAGTCGGTGGGTGGACTTATGAAAGGCCAAGATGCAGTCGTCTTTGGAAAAGTCGGTGGACTGCAAACACGTAAGGCATGGAAAAGTCGTGTCCCTATTGCTGAGGGATGGATTGAGGATGGCTCTGCTCGTATCAAGGTCATGTGGTTTAATCAACCCTACCTCGCGAAAATGCTCGTGGATGGCATGTACGTGAAGATGGCGGGCAAGGTCACGGGGAGCGAAGGGAAACTCTACATCGCCAATCCTGAAATTGAAAAACTCGAGTCTCTCCCTATTGATAGACACGATTCTATTTTCAACAATACCGAGAATCTTGATGAAACGATTTACCCTGTGTACCGCGAAACAAAAGGTGTCACCTCAAAGTGGTTTTACCACACCGTACTCAAGTGCTTTGAGCAGGGTATTCTGGAGACACTGGTAGACCCTATTCCCGAAGCAATACTCAAACGATACAATCTCCCCTCACTCCGCACCGCACTTCAGTGGATACACACACCAAAAAAAGCTGACCATGCAGTGAGCGCACGCAAGCGCTTTGCCTTTGAGGAGGTCTTCTACATCCAAACAGCAAAAGCGCTTTCGCGGGCGGAAATACAGCATGCCAAAGGGTACGCTTTCAAGACTGATACCGCACACATCAAAGCGTTTACCGAGCGTTTTCCCTTTTCACTTACCCCCGCACAAAAGAAAGCCATCACCGACATTTTCAAAGACTGCACCGGTGAGTACCCGATGTCACGGCTTCTTGAGGGCGATGTTGGAAGTGGCAAAACAGCCGTCGCCGCAACTGTTGCCTATGCAACAGTCACCTCACGTCCAAAAGATGCAGATGGCAATACGCAAGACTTTGGAAACCTTCAAACAGCATACATGGCACCGACTGAAATTCTCGCAAAGCAACACTTTGAGTCCTTCATCGAATACTTTCACCACCTTCCTATTCAGATTGGACTCATTACCGGAAGTGGATGCATGAAATTTCCTGCAAAGACCGACCCCACAAAACCAACTCCTATTTCAAAAGCACAATTGTGCAAGTGGGTGAAAAATGGTGAGGTACCGATTGTCATTGGTACTCACGCACTCATGTATAAGTCGGTGGAATTCAAACACCTCGCACTCGTCGTTATCGACGAACAGCATCGCTTCGGCACGGGTCAGCGTCGTGCACTCGCGAAAAAAGATGCACGTATGCCCCATCTCCTCTCGATGACTGCCACCCCAATTCCCCGCACCCTCGCACTCACCATTTACGGCGACCTCGATATTACGCTTCTCGACCAAATGCCCACGGGACGCAAGCCCGTCATCACAAAAATTGTCACCAAAGAAAAAGCACATGACATGTACGAACACGTGAAGCATGAGCTCGCTTCGGGAAGACAGGCGTACGTCATCTGCCCACGCATTGAAGAGCCAGACCCAGAAAAAGAAACAGCAATCAATGCAAAATCAGTCACCGAGGAGGCAAAGCGACTCAAAGAAAAAGTCTTCACCGACAAGCGTATCGGCGTACTCCATAGCAAGATGAAGCCTGCAGAGAAAGAGCACATCATGAGTGCCTTTGCAAAGCATGACATCGATATTCTGGTCGCCACCTCCGTGGTGGAGGTGGGGGTAAATGTCCCTAATGCCACCAACATCATCATCGAGGGTGCAGAACGTTTTGGACTTGCTCAGCTTCACCAGCTCCGTGGACGAGTCATTCGGGGGACGTACCAGCCGTATTGTTTTCTCGTGAGTGAGAGCAAGAGCGAAAAAACACGCGACCGACTCAAGGCACTCACGACAGCAAAGAATGGCTTTGAGCTTGCCGAGTACGACCTCACCTTCCGTGGAAGCGGACAACTCTACGGCGCAAAACAATCAGGAATCACCGACCTCGGCATGGAAGCAATCAAAAATATCAAATTGGTCGAGGCCGCGCGCGCTGAGGCGCGCGCGCTTGTCGAAAATGACCAAACCCTCGCAAATACCCCCCTCATCGCTGAGCGCGTGGCACACATTTCCAAAACACTCCACATGGAATAAATCGCAAAAACACCCCATTCACATGGTCGACATCGTAAGTCGACCATAGAATTTCTATATTTTAAGCCACATAAAAACGCTTGACAATAATTTTGAATATGCTACAGTATATGTCGCATCAGCCAGGCACCTCATGGGCTCAAGTCGAACACCCACTAATTATTCTTTAGTCGTGCATTGGCACGCTTTTTTCTTGCTCGATACGTATCGAGCATTTCTTGTGGTGTGAAATACTTTAAACATTCCATATAACGATCATTAAGTTTTTGTTCTACCGAACGAAGAAACTCTAGTGAATATTTTGAAAGGTCACTGCCCTTAGGGATGTACTTTCTGATCTCTCCGTTAACGTTCTCAATCGCACCCTTCTCCCAGGAATGGTAGGGGTGACAAAAATATATCTTTACGTTTAGTAGCTTCGCTAAGCGTTTATGACAAGCAAAGAGTAGGTCATTATCTGTGGTGATGGTGCGTAACTCAGGGTAACGCTCTTGGATTTTGATGAAAGCTTTTTCCATATTTTCTATAGTCACTGGTAGTACAGGCTCTAAGAATGACACCCGTAGTTTTCTATCTTCCACGGTGAGAATATAACCCTCTCCACTTTTTCCCGAGACGATGAAATCAGCTTCGCTATCGCCCACCCGACCCCTTTTAGCTATTATTTTAGGCCGTTTATCGATAAAGATGCGGTCTTTTAGTTTATTGGCTTTAGACCGTTTATGGCGCTTCTTTTGCTTCATCAGGAGAGTCTTACGGAACGATTCAATCTTCCGTCCATACACACTTTTCAAGAACCGTCTGACTGAGTCTGCTGATATTGATGGTAGCTTTCGTTCGTGTTGATTGATTCGTCCGGCAATACTCTCAGGCGATCGTCCTTCTCTTAATTTCTTTTCTACCGACTGACGCAGATCAGGTGAAGCGACTATTTTCATTCCTTGGTACTTGGCGTTCTGACGACGGACACCAGCTTTCAGGTCAGCCTTTTTAGCATTGTACCGACCATTAACTGAATTAGATTTTACCTCATACCAGATAGTGGATACTTTTCGTCCTAGAGCTTTTGCTATCTCCCGCAGAGAGTACTTTTTGTCTTTTAATATTTCAATTTCGTTACGCTCACTTTTTGAAAGATGTGCGTACTGATTATTATTTTCATTCTCTTATATTAGCAAGGTGTTCGACTTCATCTGCGGGTGTGGGCACATTGAGTGTTAAACGTTCTTATAGGAGATTCAAATGAGAAGAACCGCACATGAAGTTTTGGACATACTGAAGCAATCATATTACTTCAAAGGAGTAGAGTGTCGTGTCTTCTTCATCTGGACCATCATGGCGACAAACCCGTCTATATACATGAATGGTGACCAAGAAGAGTTCTTAAGCGAGCTGATTGGCGAGATTGTCGCCGATGGAAACCTCACGGTAATAGAAGCGCGGAATACCGCCACATGGCTCAATAGCATCGGCAGCATTTAACACCAGCTCCGCTGGCGGAAGACAGTCCCATCTTCCCCACTGGAGCTGTTTTTCGTTTTATGTTTCATATCAATATTCTCCGTCAAAATAGTGGTTGTCTTTTTTTCTCTAATCCTCTTCGGCGCAGTCTGGGAGACAGTGCGAGAGGATTCAAGCGCAAACCTTGACAATACACTATATATAGTGTATTGTTTTACCATTCTGACGCATCGGGTGTCAGTTGTTATTGGGAGGTTTCGATGGAAGCATCAATTGCTTTGGCCGTATGGTTTACACTCTGCTTGATCGGAGTCAGGAACCAAAAACCAGATTCGAGCTGGGGGCATAGTCTCCTCGTTTCCATATCCATGCTTTGCATTCTGACTGTAGGCGGT
>CAZDUC010000005.1:888-20420 GCA_964508585.1 uncultured Candidatus Saccharibacteria bacterium | reverse complement strand
CCACGAATCCATCCACTTCTCCCAAGTCCCTGTGGTACCGCAACACCATTGATACGAACCTCTATTCCAATTCGGGTAAAGTTTGCGTTCGCATCAGCTCGTTCTTGAGGGAGCGTAACGGCAAAATAATAATCACCTGAACGACGTAATGTCACTCGCTCAGATTGAGTGGATGTCGAATGCACGTAATAATAGGTGTCAACCGTACTCGTGCTCCAGAGCATACGATACGGTAGGCTATTTAGATTTGTCCCATTTTCTGATTGTGTTCCCGTAAGCCATGCAACTCCTCCAAGTGCATCCGACGCGATCTGCCATGCGCGCAATTCTTTAAACCCATCCATATCAAGTGGCCCAAGCAAAAAGAGGTACGGACTAATGTCTGGTGCGTCAAACGTGTAACGAAGGGTTATCTCATCACCTTCTGCAAGTGATGCATTCCATGAAATATAATTTGTATCATGATGAGAGACAATTGTTCCTCCCTCATTCACCTCTTGTATCACAAAACCACGTGGATAAGACTCTGTGATCATCCCTTCAAATGACCGGTTTGCTTTAATCTTTAACGTAACTTCATACGGCGCAAGTGGGTAGATTCGAGTCGGTGCAGTTCTTTCGATGTCATATGGAATGTACTCACGAACTTCAAAAGTATCTTTGGAGTGGTGCACTTGTTGCCCGTCGCGATTGTAATGAAGTAACGATATCTGATACTCACCAATGAGTGTAGTGTCTGTAAATGTTGCTATATAGTCAGGGATATTAGTCACATTATTTGGACCGCAATCTCCTCCTTGTTGAACAGGCACTTCGTGCACAGAGAGTGACGGATCCGTAATGATGAGTTCGAGATGTGCGTCACAGATAGTGTCCCCATCACTCGTGAGCGCTGCCATATTAAACACAACCTCCTCTCCCTCATGGTACATTGATTTGTGTGTATTAATGGCAAGTACTCCCCAATAAAACTCCACCCTCTCGGTATACTGCTCTCCATCTTCTTCTATAACAACCTCGAGCGTATACTTTCCTGGTCGCATCAACTGCGGATGTTTCAGCAATCGATATTCCCAGGTTTTATCCTCATTGTACGTTACCTGTGATTCAACATCGACTTCTCCAAATACCGAGTGTGTGAGACGTGATCCGACAATCGAGAATTGTCGTTTCTGAGAGAAAAATTCAAAGAATCGTTCAACAAAGTTCTCCTGTGAATGGTACTTAAAGTAAAAAACAGGCAAATCGTCTGCAAGAAAATCAGCCTGAGGGACAAGTAGGTCATTGTACGTCGGGAGGAGGAGTTCTCGTTCATACTCGATTTCATCAGAAAGAAGCTCGCCATCTTCAGATTCATAAAATGATACCGCACTGAGCTCTACCCAGAGACTATCAATAAATAGCGTGTCGACATCGTGGTAGTCTCCGTCATACACCACACGGACACGAAGGCTTGCGAGCGCATCATCATCAATCGTATCTGGAAGTGCAAAGAGGAAATGACCTCCATTTGCTGCATTTGTTACCTCGTCTTCTATGTACAATGACCCTGCATCTACCCACGTTTTCGCGTCAAATGTGTACATGAGCCTAACCTCACCAATATTTTCTGCATCTTCTGCTTCCCGTGCTCCAAACGAAAGTCGTATCTGTGCACTTTCTATAGTCGTCGCACCATCAAAGCTTGGAACAGAAAAACCACTAAACTCAAGGACAGGCACACCGCAATCTTCCAACAAAGCACAATGGTATTTTGCTATGTATGGATTACTCACATCTCCGACCGCAGGATCTTGATGAGGGACCACCTGTTCAGTTGAGTTTTCCCCCGCCACAACTGCCTGCTCCGGCGCTTCAGATACTGTTGATGTTGATGCCTCAAATAGTTGGCTCTCCTGATCTGCGATCTCATCGATGTGTTGGACAATTTCTTGATCAGCCATATCAATGTTGTCAACATCATATGCAGTCGATGACGTAGCCTGTGCAATCGAAACAAATGAGCCCACACTCTTTTTAGTGAATAGCTTTTGAAAACCGTCGTATGAAAAATCGAAAAAACTATTGAAAGAAACTGGTGCATCAACCACAGGAGATTCGGTCGGCACGTCTGATACCTGTTCTTCATTCGTCTCCTCTTGACCCTCTGCTTGTGGTGCATCAGAAACAGTACTTTCTTCCTCCTGTGAGACCGCCCCCTCTGGACGCTGGTCAGGAGACAAAGTCTCTGGATTTTGGTCACCGTCTGTTTCGCCAGCACCAACATCTGTAGGCACTACCTCACTCTGATCAGGTGTGACCGTGGATGGGGTATCTGGTATTTCAAGAGAAGCTGAATTTGCATTTGAGAACCCCTGCAGCACTGCATCATCTCCTAAGTCCTGGCTGTGAAGTGTCGAAATGTTCGACCAGCCAGCGCCTTCGATAGTATCAGGGATGATAATCAAATCTTGAAATTCAAACTTTGTCGTATCTTCTTTATTCGCAAGTACATACACACCAGTCAACAGTAAGAAAATAACGAATACTACCTGGAGAGAAGCGTTTACACGTCTGGAGAAGCCCAAATCGATACACGGAAGCGTGGCAAGATTAAAATGGAAACTAGAAACAGCCCACGATATGATGTGAATCGCTTTAAAATGAGATATTAAATTATTCTTCTTTGTTTTTAGAGAAAAATCTCTCACTCGAATTAAGAAGCAAGCCCCCGTTCAGACAGAAAAGGGCTCGAGTATAAGTATACCTCGTTTGAGCCAAATCTCTTCAGATTGAGCTGTGGATTGCTCGATGTATTCCACAAAAATACCCCATGCCGTACGGCTGGGGTATTTTAACTATTTTAATATTTTGCTTACGTCGGTAATCTCTTTTTCAATGAGTGTTTCAGACACCTCGAGTGCTTGATTGAGTCCTTCAACCGCTTCCCGTTCTTTCTTTGAGAGACGTTCTTTCTTTGTAATCATATTGATCTGATCGTAAATCTCATCACGAAGCGCAGAGAATATTTTTTCCATCTGTTCTTGAATTTCGCGAGTCTCTCTGCGGAGCTTATGCTCCTTCTGTTCATGCTGTTTCTTGGCGTAGAGCATGTACGCAAACTCAGCCATGAGTGCGAGAAGAAGAAGGATAATCACGAGATTCTTCCCCTTGAAAAGATCCCATATAGAACCTGAAGAAACAACCTCAACCGGTGGGTGCCATCCAGCAGTAATCAAAACCGCGACAGTTGCTTCTGTTTTGTTGCCTGCAAAGTCATACGCGACTACTTTTACCGTATAGGTTCCATCCTCAAGGTCCTTAAGGAGGTAACCGATATTTGCTTCGTCAGGGGTGATTTCAATCGGCTCGCCATTTGCGATGCTCAGCTCATACTTTTTAATGCCAGAGGTGGTATCCTTCGCCTCAAAGGTGAGGAGTGGAAATGCGGTTGCAGAATTGCCAGCACGCACATTAATCGTGAACGCTTCAGGTGGAATTGTGTCAATGAGCAGTTTTCGGTGAAGGATACCTCCCCATCCAACTTGATTCTTGTACTGCATAGTGAGGTACTGCACACCGTCAATGAGTAGGTCAGCACTGAGGGCAATCTGATCGATTGGTGGATCGGATTCGGTCTCAGGGTCAAACTCTGACGATGTTGAAATATCGAGAGCGAGTGCGTCGACATCAAATGGTACTTCCCACGTAAAGATGCCCACCTTCGTTGCATACCACACTTCTGGATCGAGGAAAACAGTAGAACCAGCTTCTGGAGCTCGAGGCGGATCACCAAAGGTGATGGTGGCATCGGTGTCACCTTCGTCAGCAGTATCAGGTTTTTCATCAGGGATAGGGTTCGGAGTTGGGGTCGGAGTTGGAGTTGGGGTCGGAGTCGCACCCGCGGTGAGTGTGAAGGACGCGTTAGTTGGGCCTGTGTATACATTCGTCCCAAGACCATCTGCAGCAAGCACAGATCCCGAAGAAACAGTAACCGCAGCAGTGCCTTCCTTGAGTACTTTAAAGGTGACCGAAACAAGGTTAGAGCGGGCAGAAAAAGGAGTCGGGCTCCCTCCTCCAAGCGTAATTGTCCCGGCAGTATTTGAGTAGGTGGGCTCGGTGGTCCAAAGTGAAAAGACAGAGCCAGTTTTGGAAACATTTGTCACTGAAAGCTTTGTGTTATCAAAGCTCAATTGTGTTTCCACTGCGTTCACACTTTTTCCCTGAGGGTTCGTCTGAATAGTAACCGTAAATGATTGTCCAACTGCGTAGGACCCGGTACTTGGAGATATGCCTACGTCAGCAGCAAATGTGGGTATGGCACATACAAAAAATACGCTCAGTATGAAAAAGAGCTGTGCAAATAGGTATCGAAATTGTTGAGGTACTGAAGGAACAAACATATGTGTAGAACTATCGGGTTGGTTTTCCTGTAACCCGACTAATCTTAAGTCGTACTTTTTCTTTTTCTTCAGGTCGCAAGAGTGGAAGGACGAGCACGAGGACGCCATTTTTTACCTTTGCTTCTGCGTGACCAATATCAACACTCTCTGGAAGTATAATTCGTCGATAAAAATCACCCCATATACATTCCTCTGTAAAAAATGCTCCATCTGGTTTTTTCTTCGCAAACGCGAGGTGTGTCGGTCGTAGACGTTTTCCTTCGATAAGGACAACATCAGCATCTCCTTCAATGGATACATGAATATCAGAAAGTTCAGCGCCCGCAGCCTGTGCATACACCACAATAAGATCCGTGGTTTGAAACACATCAACATCGAGCTGAACAATCTTATCAAGCGTCGTCTCTTCCTCACTTGATTGCAAGCGTTGTTCAGTGCGAACACCTCTTCCTTTCAGTCTTTGCAAAAAGGACATATGTGTACAGTATACGGTACTTCGATGATTCTTCGTCGTGACTTATACACAAGAATGAAATAGATGATAGATGATAGATGATAGATGATAGATGATAGATGATAGATTGAATTTCTAGCCGGTCCAGTTGAATATCATGATTGAGAAGTCGGTGAGTGACACTTTTCCATCTCCGTTAATGTCTGCGGGTGGGTTTGAATTTCCTCCGGCGGTGTTCCACCAGAAGAGCAGGATAGAGAAGTCAATCAAATTCACCTTTCCATCTCGGTTGAGGTCTGAACTTCGCGCAATCTGAGCAGCTTCACCCACACCATAGAACGTATATCCAGAGAAGTTTGTCGAAACACCTGCTTCTTGCTTCGCTTTTGCGCGAATTTTATAGGTTCCCTTGGTAAATCCCTCAGTGCTCACATCAACTGACCATGCTCCATTGCCGTCTGAATTTGCAGTGAGTGTCTTTAGTGATGCACTCGACTTATCATTTTGATTTTCGATAGTCACCACAGCGTTTGGAATAGAGTAGCCGGTCACTTTTAACACACTATTTGGATCTACGGGATTTGGAGATACTTTAATTGATGGCATGACATTGATGTTTGAAAGTGTTGATCCACGGGCTCCCGTGATGGTAAAGGTTGTTGCGTAGGTGCTGGAACGAACCCCATTCTTGTCAGTGCCATACACCCCAAAGGTATATGCGCCTCGTGCAATTGCATCAATAGTGCTCGTAAAAGCACCACTTCCATCACTCGAAACGGTATCTGAAATCTGACCATCAACTAAGATGGTGATGGTACTTCGTGGAAATGCGTATCCTGTAATGATTACTCGTCCGTCACCACTCTGGTATGGCTTACTACTCCCCTCAAAACCACCAGATCCACCATCTCCGACACTACTTCCGCCACTTCCTCCTCCACCTCCTCCACCTCCGCCAGAGCCGGTCGAGTTACCGCTTCCGCTACCTCCTCCACCAGAACTACCGCTTCCGGAGCCAGTGCTTCCTGTTCCTGATCCACCGCCAGCACCCGCGCCACCTCCTTCTCCATCACCTCCTGGCTCGCCCTGAGGGAATTCGGGTACGGTAAAACTGATGACGTAGTCGTCAATGTTTAGGTTACCTTCATCATCAACACACCGCACAAAAAAGGTGTAGGCGGTATTTGTCGCAACGGCAATAGTCTTCGAGTGAACGGTGATGAAGTTAGTACTAAATTCATTCCCCATGGAATAGAATGGCGTATTTGATGCTCCACTGTACCGACACTTTGCAAACTCATCAGTCTCGAGTGAAATCTGCACGAAGAGTGTCGTTCCCGAAATCTCACCAACAGGTGCACCATTAAATCGAAAAGGTGGTATTTCCTCTGTAGTATCAAGATCATCAATATGCACCTGATCGACAATCGCGTACCTTCCCGTCACCCGTGAGTTTGTTACTCCATCACCTATCTCTAGTACGTATGCATAGGTTCCCGTTGCTGTTGGATTTGTAATCCCAATATCAGTAGTAGTCGCATTTGGGGTGTGTGAGCCGATGAGCAAGCGAATCTCTGCTCCTGCAGGAATACCGTCCGTACTATTGAGTGTAATTTCAATACTACCTGATGTGCCTGTGGTAAAGGCGATGCCATCCTCAGACGCTGATACTGAACTTGTCGCAGGACGAAGCGTGTGTGGACCGCCGGTTGATACAGATAGTGCAATGTTATCAATATCAAAGTCAGGTGAGGCAGGAATATCAAAATCACCATCATCTGGAATAAAGCGAATAAATCCACCCGGGGGAATAGGAGTTGTGGTTCGAAAATTAATGGTGTGATTCGCAATTGCTCCTGGGGCTGAGGTTGAGAGTCTATCACTGTAGTATGTAATCGTCGCACCAGATACAAATTGATGAATAAAAAACATACAGAAAAACAGTACGGCAATATATGTCCATGTATTCTGTATGTACCTTAAAATTCCCTGCATTCGCATGGTATGGTTCTAGTATAACGTACTGCGTACTCTGTATATGGTGGTTTTACCCCTATGGTAGGAGAAGACTTGCAATAACCACTACGCCTATTTACCTGTATTGGGGACATCTCGCAATTTGCTCAAGGGAGGAAATTGATGCCGGAATTCAGCATTGTCGCTCGCACGCTATGCTTCATTTCACACAGCGAAAACCAATACCTATGCCAGCCGTCGTCGGTGGTGTGTCTGCATGCACCGCATATATACCACCATCACTTCCACTATCGTAATATCCCCCTCGAATGATGCCATACGCCCCCTCAGTGCGTGACCAAAAGTAATCGTTTTGGAACAAGTCGTCATGCTCGGTACTCGTCATTGTCGCCATTCCAGATGTATCAACCTGCGTAACAAACCCTGTTTCAGGTACCTGTCTTGATTCATACGTCCCATCAATAACATCGTCACTCACCCATTCCCACACATTTCCAACAAGATCATAGACGCCCACCGGAGAGACACAGTCGGGGGAAGAGCCCGAAACGGTCGCAACCTTTGCACTCACGTTACACACATGTTCAACGTCCGCCATCCCGAGGCTCAGCTGGTACCATTCCTCGCTAGTCGGAAGTCGTTTCCCTGCTCTCGCACACATCTGCATTGCCTGATCACGAGTCACAAAGCGCCATGGGAATGCTTCCTTTCTTGATTCAGCAACACAGAGTTTCTCATCCATATTCTGCTGTGTGGCAAGAACTTGTGCTGGCTCGGCTACAGGACATTTTGCTCCTGTAGTTGCCTCATACGTATCAACACACGTAAGTCCAGGGATATTCGTCACGTGGCTCATTCCAGAAGGACATGCACCTTTGCCTTTTGAGATTACCTGTGAGAGGAGTGTGCTCTCGGAACCACCAATCGTATCGGCAGCATCAATACCAAGTGCAGTTACCACAAGCGCACCAAAAATAACCAGGATAACTCTTCCCCATTTCATAGGTTTAGTATACGCGAACTATTTCCTTAAAACGTGTCTTTTACACAGCGAAAACCCACTCCTTGTGTCGCAAATCCTGTTGGTACTGATGCGTTCATGGTGTAGAGACCAGCGTCATCGTTACTTCCATAAAAACCACCACGAATCATTCCAAAGACTCCTTCAGTTTTTGTCCATATGTAGTCTTTTCCATACATATCATCGGCCTGTTTTGCACTCGTCACCGCAACTCCCTGTGCGTCAACTGAGGTGACGTATCCTTCTTCGGGAAGCGGTCGACCATTGAAGGTGTTACCGATTACCTCCTCATCTACCCATTCCCATACGTTTCCGATCATGTCGTGTGCGCCAGACTTTGCCACACAATCAGACAAACCGGTGTTCCCTATCGTATGTCCATTAATCAGGCAGTTTTCTGTCTTTGTCCCAACTGCAAGACTATACCATTCATCAGTAGTTGGTAGACGTTTCCCTGCCAACAAACAGAGTTGATCTGCCTGTGATAGTGATACAAAGTTCCAAGGTTGCGCACCTAACACTGAATCAGCATAACAATTCTGAGCTTGCAAGTTTTCTTCTGACTGAACCGCGTTTAGTAACATCTTATGTGGACAATCTCTTGATGGACTTGCCTCATACGTATCAACACACGTAAGTCCAGGGATATTCGTCACGTGGCTCATTCCAGAAGGACATGCACCTTTGCCTTTTGAGATTACCTGTGAGAGGAGTGTGCTCTCGGAACCACCAATCGTATCGGCAGCATCAATACCAAGTGCAGTTACCACAAGCGCACCAAAAATAACCAGGATAACTCTTCCCCATTTCATAGGTTTAGTATACGCGAACTATTTCCTTAAAACGTGTCTTTTACACAGCGAAAACCCACTCCTTGTGTCGCAAATCCTGTTGGTACTGATGCGTTCATGGTGTAGAGACCAGCGTCATCGTTACTTCCATAAAAACCACCACGAATCATTCCAAAGACTCCTTCAGTTTTTGTCCATATGTAGTCTTTTCCATACATATCATCGGCCTGTTTTGCACTCGTCACCGCAACTCCCTGTGCGTCAACTGAGGTGACGTATCCTTCTTCGGGAAGCGGTCGACCATTGAAGGTGTTACCGATTACCTCCTCATCTACCCATTCCCATACGTTTCCGATCATGTCGTGTGCGCCAGTGGATGAAATACAATCTGCACTCCCAGTCTTTTGTACTGCTTGTCCACGAATCGTACAGGTATCAATATTTGTCCCGAGAGCTATGTGGTACCACTCATCATTTGTCGGAAGCCGTTTCCCGGAATTGGCACACAAACGTTGTGCCTGTGGTAAGGTCACATAATTCCATGGTGCGACGCTCGGTACTGAGACTGCCTTGCATCCACCTCTAGATGCATTTTCTTCAGATTGCGTCACGTTTGTAAGAACCTGATTTGGACACTCCGGCGAGGGACTCACCTCGTACACATCAACGCAGAGTGTTTTTCCATCATGCACCACGGGGAGTGAGCCTTCAAGACAGGCGCCTGTATTTCCTACCCCCGCCATCTGCCCATCACGAAGAGAATCTGACGCAAAGACACCGAGCGTGGTGAGTATGACCGCCCCAAGTACTGTAAGTCCCCCCTTTATCAATTTATTTTGCATAACGATACGATCTCACACGTACCCAATCCATCACATAGTTGAGTATGATGAGTACGGTAAGTATAAATAAGATGACGCTCAAAATGTATGTGGAGTAGTCACTCGATTCGGTACCAAAATCCCGAGCATTAATTTCTCGTTCTTTAAGTGCCGCTTCCCGTGCATCAAGATTGCGCTGTTGTTCTGCAATTTGTGCAGTGAGTGTATTGATTTCGTTTGGCGCAACGCTTGCATACATACTTGATCCGACACTCGCAAGGTACCCCATAGTCTCATTGGAAAACTGTTTCGTCACTGGGAAAAGTAATCCACTGTCAAAAATTAGTACAACCGCTGTGACGAGTGCTGAGATTCGCAACATGCTATGGTACCTACCTGTCTGCATAGTATGTGTAGTGTATCACACCTATGCAGAGAAGATGAGAAGCACGAGGAGCAAAAGTACCACCGTTGCCATAATCGCAGTGAACACAAAGGCAAATCTCGATACACCAACTTGTTTTCGATAGCGTTGCGGAACAATACGTCTTCCCCCTGATGCGCGCATGAGAGCTTGATTGATGTAGTACTTCGTAAATAGGTAGCCGATAACTATCGTTGCGATAATGCCACCGAGGATTGCGAGCATTGCCTTCATCGGAAACACCCAAAACACCAGTGACGCATCAATTGTTTTTTGACCATTATTCCCATCATAGACAAGCGCAAGAACTGCTTCATATCGTCCAAACCCAAATTCATCTGAATTCCATTCAAATGCAATATCGCGCATGGTGCCTGGAAAAACACCTGCATAATTTTCATTCACCGTAAACGTTACCGGCTTCGTGCCGAACATACTGGTGATAGTAACCGGTCCGTACGGGCGGATTAAAATGTTTCCTTGATTCTCGATTTTTGCATTGAACGTAACATGTTTTGATCCATAGATAAGTTTATCAGTTGAAAATGAACGAATTCTTGCAGTATCGATTGCATCACCACTGATCCGAATACTGATGACTGAAGCAACCTCATACCCTACACCAGCTCCAGTTTCTCGAAGCTTTGGAGGTTCTACTGAGACAAACACACCTCCGAAGTGACTTCCGGGCGTTGCGTTACTTGGCACCGTAATAATAAGTGGAACATCAATGGTTGTGTACGCAGGTACATGCAGTGGCTCTGACTGAATATCAACCCATTCAGATAATTCATACCCAGTCACTTCCTCATCAGTGTTTGCAAAAATCGGCACTCCTCCAGCTTCTACACCTTTAATGTTTTTTTTGTACAAAAAAAAGTCCTTATCAATACCACTTTCATTTGTAACCTTAAGAACATGACTAATGATAGCCCCTGGGTCTGCTGCCTCCTCAATCGTTGCTGGAATGAGGGTAATGCCAGCATTATCCTGAGCATAGACAGAAATTGGACTAATAAAAAACAACAAAAAAAATACCGCTGATAGAATGTATGTAAACCTCATGATGTATGTAACATTCTATCATCATGGTCAATCAAATTCTATGAGTACCTGTATATAAACAAGTAAACATTTCTTCAAAACAAAAACAAAGCCGGCAGATGCCGGCTTTGTTTCATAAGGATACATGAACGTGACTAGAATGTTGGTGTTGCGATGTATGTGAGCGTAGTGTTGTAGTCATCACCAGCTTCCTGCAACGCAGAGATTTGAGCCTGATAACCAACTGTCGCTCGTCCTATAGATTGTGTTGTTCCATCTGCTGGTCCGTTGTGAGCCATAATTGCTCGAGGGGTAGTACTTGCTGCAATCCATTGGTTTGCAAGGAAGTCGGTACCTGCTCCAAGCAATGATGTGTCTGTGGTCGTAAGACCCCAGTGACCCCATGTGTATTCTTGAGCAATGTTATTTGTTGGAGCTACCCACGCTTCCGGTGTATTCGTGTATGCTCCATCAATGAATCCATCAATATCAGCTCCGGTTGACGAAAGAAGATTTTGGTCTTGTTCAACCGTTACCACATACCCGTGAATTGCATTTGTTGCAAGGGTGAGATCTTGCGCAAGTGTCTTGGAAACATTTGGTGCAAGAGTCCCGAATGGAAGCGTAATACTTGTGGTATTTGTTGCGGTTGTCGTTGGACTACCATTAACCGTAGTACCTGTTGATGTTCCGTATACGATGAACGTAAGGATGGTATCAACGTTTGCTGTCACGAGAACATTCTCGATGATAGCTACTCGTGTCTGTGCGGTATTGGTCGCTGCCGTGAGTGTAATCTCATACGAGGAGGTTGCGGAAGGATTTATGAGACGCTTTACTCCAGCTCCTCCAGCAGTTGCATTGCTACCAATTTTAATGGTAGCTGTTGCATTTGCTGCGAGTGACTCACTACCACCTGCAGTAAGTGTCATTGTCGCACCTGCCCATGAGAATGCCCATTCGTTTGCACCTACACCGATTGTTTCGTCAACTCCGTTAATTTCAAGATCAACGTCTGTGGCAACTACTGAACTTGTGCCAGTAAACTGATTTGGGAAGGTGACGGTGATTGTGTTACCACCAATAAGTGCACCTGGAGACAAAAATTCTAACGTGTGGTTAGAAAGTGAACTTGGGTGTGAATCTGTGAGGGTGTCTTTCACGTAGGTGAGGTTTGCACCTTCAGCTACCGTGAACATGTGAGCACCCACTGCCCAGAGTACAAGCGCTATTGCAGTTAGGGTCGCGATCCCGCTCTGCATAGTAACCTGTCGTTTGTAAACGTACATGTACTTTTTGTATTATATTTTAAATAACTTCCACTATGTACGACACACAGTGTTTTCGATTGAGGAAAGTCTGTGGAGAGATATTTCTTTAAGTCGTACCAAAAAAATGATACAGCCGTTTTACTTAAAGTAATATCAGTGACTTTTTATCCTCGTTCGACCTCATACAGTATATAACGTACTCACTATGAGTGCCCGTAAAGTATGTTGATAACTCATCTTCTTTACACTTAGTTTCATGCTTGTGTATGCGACAAAGCTCAAAGACAGTATGGGACATGACGCTACTTCGCTGTAACATGCGCCACATCTGTCCATAGTGTCGTATACTGGGGTGATTGTAGTTCTGTGCGTGCTTGCCATTTTTCTTTTCCAAGCATCACTCCATGATGGATTGTATCTCTTCCAAAACGCTTGTTGAGTGAGTCAGAAAGGGTGCTCAATGTATGTGTCCGGTCGTGAATCTTTTCTTCACCAAAGAGTGTGCTTTGGAGAAAACGCCTCGGCGTTATATGGCCCACAATGACCCCGGCTTTTGTATAGGGAATTTCGGGATCATAGATTGCGTCAAGTAATCGTGATGCTTCTTTGGTGAGAATAAAGGTATCGTCTGTTGCAGTGTCAAGTACGGCGTGGGTGACCCCTTCTCGATGCGCGAATGCACCAAAACGACTTCCACGAACAATAATGGTTAAAGTCGAAGCAACCACGTCATGTGCACGTAACTTCTCTGCGATGTGCGCCACATGGTAACCGAGAGCGCTCATGAGGGTGAGTTTGTCATTCACTACTTTTCCAAAAGAACGAGAGCTCGTGTAGCTCTCTTGAACACCTTCTCCATGGTCTCCGAGTACCGATACTGGAATACCTCTAAGCTCCAAGACGAGTCGTTCCCCCACTACACCTAAATTATTCTTAATAAATGTGGTGTCTTGAGCAAGGAGCTCACCGACGGTATTAATGCCCACTGTGGTAAGAAACGCAGAGGTCTGTCTCCCTATTCCCCACACACTCCCGCATGACATGTCTCTAACCACCGCCCCCCACAACTCCTCATCCATCCTACATACCCCCTCCCCCACTCCCATGGTCGACATCGTAAGTCGACCATTTTTCTTCTTTGCGATACTATTTGCCACTTTAGCAAGAGTCTTTGTCTTTGCGATACCAATTGAAACTGGGATTCCTGTTTTTTGTATAATATTTCGCCGTATTTCAATTATTTTCTCATCAGATAATTCTCCTCCAACGTCAAAAAATGCCTCGTCGATTGAGTACACATCAATATGCCCACACTCTTCACGGAGAACATGCATCACGCGGGCGGAAATATCTCGGTACAACTGGAAGTTTGAGGAAAAAAGAACAATACCATGCTTCTCACACTCTTTTCGAACTTGAAAAAGTGGTGCACCCATAGGAATACCTAAATCCTTCACTTCCTGACTTCTCGCCACAATGCAACCATCATTTGAAGAAAGTACGGCAACAGGTCGCTTCTTGAGATCAGGCCGAAAAAGCCGTTCGCACGAGACAAAAAAGTTATTGCAATCCATAAGCCCAATCACAAGTCTAGTATACCAAAAGAACCCTATCATTATGGTCGACATCGTAAGTCGACCATTTACTGCATTTACCTCTGTCCATAGACACAAGATATACCATTTTAAACTTTTGACGGATATAGGTATGGAGTATAATTGATGAATGGATTTGTATCATGCACTCAATCGAGGTGTGGATAAACGTACTATTTTTCTTGATACACAAGATTACGCACGTTTTGTACATGATATGTTTGAATTTAATACAGACATCCCCGCAAACAATACACGGAGAGACTCAATGGTCGACTTACGATATCGACCACTGAGTCCAGATAGGGGTAAGAAACTTGTTGATATTCATGGATGGTGCCTCATGTCTAATCACTATCACCTACTTTTGAGTGAATGTCTGGATTGTGGTATTTCACTATTTCTTCGAAAACTGAACGTAGGTTATGCGAAATATTTTAATGAACGATACATAAGATCAGGAACACTATTTCAAGGACGTACAAAGAAAATACATATCGACACTGATGCGCATTTTTTACACATTCTAAATTACATACATTTTAACCCTCTCGATACTCTCCCAGATACGCAAGACTGGAGAAATAAGAAGATAGCAGACAGTGAACTAGCATTGAAACATCTTAAATCCTACAAGTGGAGTAGTTATCCCGACTATATTGGCATCAAAAACTTTCCATCAATACTTACCACTTCTTTATTCCAAGAAGTCTTTAATCATAATTATCATAAGCAGGTTGAAAAATATCTTCAGGATATTGCATCAATGTCACAATTGACACATCTCACACTTGAGTAATGCGACAACGATAATTAAATATGGTCGACTTACGATGTCGACCATATGGTTTACTAGATAAATTGCCGGACACTTCCTACGACCACTCCCCAAAGAAAACAATCATCATTCTCTCCTATCGTAATCGGCGCATACTGTTCATTCTCGGAGATAAGCGCATGAGAATTCCCCCTTGCTCTGAGGCGTTTTACCACTAATTCTCCAAACACTGCAGCGACAACAATATGACCATCCTTCGGGGTGATAGAACGGTCAATTACAAGTACATCTCCTGAAAAAATCCCCGCCCCTTCCATAGAATCACCCTCCACACGGACAAAAAAGGTCGAAGCAGGATTACGCACCACCAAATCATTTATATCGAGTACCTTTTCAATCTGATCATCACCTGGTGCTGGGAAACCCGCCTGTGGTCGTGAGCTAAAGAAAGGTATCTGAGGCCCGCCCATCTGCGGAACTCCGAGGACTGCTACATGCATACTGGTTTTTGGATCTTGCTCCTTTTTCATAAAATCTTACTAGCATTACTTTATTACATCACCTGAAGATTATACAGTACGCACATTATGCCTCCCACTCCTGTATGCTCGCTACTTTCTGTTCGAATGCACAGGCAGGTCGAAGGATTTTTCTATTTTCTTTAGAAACAACTTGCGTGATTGGCGCATCATAAATCTGCTCTGCAATATCCCACAGATCATCCTCAGCGGTAATCCATCGAGTACCAAAACGGTTTAAATTTATTGGTTCTGTATACCCGACAAAGGTCTTCTTGCCATTTTTTGTCAAAAAATACTCATGAAAGTATGACATTGCGAGCTCTCGGACTGATCGATACACGGGATCACGGTAGCGTAAGACAAAATGATTTGTTTTACTTATCGCCCCATAGTGTTTATTTCTCTTAAAAATCGTGACAATATGATCAACATCATCTTTTTCGACTTTGAGACTCACGATGAGCGGTTTCTCCCCCTGGAGCATCAAACAAACACCAGCAAGAAATGCGCCCTCTATGCAATGTGCCCTCCTCTCACGAAGTACTCGACGTGGTGACATGCACGTCTCTCCATCGTTTTCAAAATTAAGGGGCATATCATCAAGAAAGGTCTGAATCTTCTGTGGAGTATTGAGCCGAGACAGTATTTTAAATTCTTGAGAATCCTTATGAAACATACTTGAAGGAGACGAATAGAACACAGCTACACTATAGTAACACCACCAGTGAGCACCGTATGCATGTGCAATAAAAACGCCATAATTGCTAACAACCCCCCGGCATACACCATTTGCATTGGATGCTGTCTTCGCCATTCAACGATAAGAGAAATGAGTAATGAAATGACGACCCATACAGCGAGTACCGCATACACTATCTGAAGCCATACACTCGGTTGGGTCGCAATCTTCTCGTACAGTGTCAGCGGTGGTTGGGTTCCATTCGTATTGGTATCCTGTGTATATAACACACCACCTTCCTCATCACGCGAAGTGGTCGCGAGATCAGAGTACATCACGACGACTCCATCAGACGATTCAATTCTTATTGGCGTATCTATCGTCGTGTTCACTTCTTCTGATTGCATGAGGGGCACTTTTTCAAATACGACTTCTGTTGTAGAAGCTTCCATCAATACATCTTCTACACCAACAGGAATATCTTCTTCTCGGGCGATATTTTCCTTCTGAGTTACCGTCTCACCAAGAATCGCAGATGATTGCACTGGTTGCACTGTAGGAATTTTGGCACTTGCCACCGGTGTACTCATCGTGACATTTGGTGTACCAAAGAGTTGCACCACAAACACTGTTGAGGACCCTTTATATCTTCCCTTTGCCGTACCTACGCCAATCTCAGTAAAATTACCATTCATAATATTGGCACGGTGCGTTGGCGACTCCATCCATGCATCAACCACATCACCAGAATCAGCAAAATGCACTGCAAGATTTTCTCCTGCGTGGACAAAGTTATATGACACTTGATCAAACCAATACCATGGAGAAACCCCTGTAGGACTGTAGTGAGCAAAGTACTCATTTTTTGCCATATCTTCAGCTTTGAGTTTTGCTGCAGCATCAAGCACATCACTCCGGGTCAGTACTTCAAGAGAATCGTCACTTCGCTCCTCATTGGTGAGGTTGACGATTACAGCGGGAAGAATCGTCGATACCATCCAATCTGAGTCAATCCACACGAGCGCTTGAATATGTGCAATTGCAAATGAGAGAATAATTAAGAGAAACATAACCCCCATCGAAACACGCTCCAATACATCGGGTCTGAAACTGTTTCCCTCATGAGGAATAAATACGTTCTTCAACTTTTCTCGTAACACGCTATTAGTATAGCAAAAACTGGCTTGTCTGGGGATATCAAGATTGAATACAAAAACCCGAAAAGTTGATTTTAGTTAAATTCAATACAATACTTGAATTTACTCACCAATTCTCTCATCTCCACTTTCCGCTTTCAGTTTTGCATACACAATAAGATTGTGAGAATACTCCTTCACGACACGATTATATACTCCCGTACAAGTGACCAAACGTAGACCTGCATAGCCGATTTTTCCGTAGACCTTTTCTGTTGGGAATGCGTCCTGAGACACTCTTTCCATATCGATCACTTCAAATACCACCTCGGTATCATCAGCCCTTGTTATTAAGATCTCGTCACCTTTTTTTAGCTGACCAAGTGAGAAAAACACCGCGGGGCCCAGGTGCGAGTCGACATGCCCAAGAATCACTGAAGATCCTATCTCTCCTGGGGTTACTCCATACTTATACCACCCGACTTCAGTGTATGAGTCAGGAATTGAGACGGTTTTGTCGAGATTAAGTCCCAAAGGAGTGACAAAGGTAGTATCGAGATTGATTGTCGGAATATTGAGACGTACTGGTTCAGACCGTATATATGAAGATGTTGCAGTGAGCAAGGTATCGTTTACTTGATTCTGTATTGGAACATGAGTACCTTCTTCCAACAACACCGAAACTGATGTGAAATAATAGAACGCACCATAGATGAGTGCTCCACACATAGCAAACGCCATTACGCTTGCGTAATGGCGAGTTGCCGAATGAGTCGATGATTCCTTGATTTTTTGAGACATTACGTTGACTTTTGTACTGAAGGACGAGCGTTACATACCGCAATTATTGATGGAAGGGTGACTACCACCGGTGATGTTCCTCCCGCACCAGTATTTGGTGCACCAACAGGCATATCAGTGGTAGCACCTAGAACTTCTCCGCCTGAATCACGTGTGGTTGAATCACCACGAACTTCTCCAGGAGTACGTCTTCCACCACCACTACCACCGCTACGACGGACAACATCTATATTGACAGAGCATAATGCAACTTCAGCACCCTCACCTTCACCTCGCGTGAGCGTAATAGTGAATGTCGTATCTGATGTAACTGATGTCGTATACGGACTAACCATTGATGCATCACCTTCAGATAACCAACTATACGTCACGGTATCTGTTTCAAGAGCATCTATCTCCCATGAAAGAGTAAAATCTTGGTTTCGTCTCACTTTGTAATCATCTGACACAATAGAACATAGGAGCGGATCATCGTTGTTATCCCCACCTCTTTGATAATTTCCAAAGTTACACATATGTGACTCTTGGGTCTTGGAAACACGAGTATCTTGCTGACCAAAACTAAACGAGCAATAGTTTGGATCTACTGGGGCTGTCTGTATCCACCCTTCTTTCTGTTGTTCCGAAACTATCCATGTACCTCTTGGAACCTCAATAGCGTAGTATCCATCTGCATTTGTGACATCCGTGTATACCGCTGGATCTTCAGCTTCGGTATCCTCCTCTGCTTCAATAGTCCACCCTTCTAGATTTGGCTCATTCTCATCTTTTTCACCATCCTTATCCAGATCATGCCACTTGTAACCAGTGATTGTATATGTCGGAACATCAGGCTCACATGAAGGATCAGAGCCCTTAATGGTGAGTTTGTAGAGAAGTCCTGCAGGATTAGTCTGTGATGTACTGTTGGGTTGTGCCCAATTTTTAACCTCAATCTCAAGATTGTTTCCACCCTGCTCAATTGCACTCGTTACATTGTATACATCCTGTGTCGTGAGCGCATAGTTATCCTCTGATACGTCAGCATTCATCGCACCATTAAGATCAGTTCTATATGAATTATCAGATGCAATCTCAAAAGTCGCGCTCTCTACTCCCCCGTACCAATTAAATCCCCTTACAAAAGTCCTTGTCGTGTCATGTACTGGATCAACAACTGGATTATCACTCCATATCCAACTTGCTCCAGGAATTACAGCAGTCCATCCTGAGTGAAGTGGTGGCATAAGCAATGTTGCAGACTCTTCTTCGTCTCCAGTCACCACCGTTGAACCATCACTGACAATAGTAAGTTCACACATTGGCTTTGGCGCATCTTCCACCTTGAGTAAACAGACATTATCAACAAGTGAACCGTATGAATTTGCTCTTCCAATATCTCTAAGAGCAATATCAGTTGATGCATCATTTGCAACAAATGTTTTTGCGTGAGTTGACCATGTATTGGTAGTTATATTTGAACCATTTGCAGTCGCATTCATAATGACATTGCCATCGACAAGCGCATCAACGCTATTGTCTGCTGAGCTATCAGCATCTGGACGCGCAGAGAAATCAAAACGGAGCTCGTAGGTTGCGCCCGGAATTGTTGGAACAGTCTGTGAAATCTGAGTTGGTGAATTCCCATCAAGCTCAGCGTTTTGATCACCCTCTGAAGCACCACCATAGAATCCATCAGCCCATAACTCTAATCCATTTGAAAGTGACACGAGCCAGTGAAGTGGTGAAGCAAAAATCTGCCACTTCCCTCCATGTCCAGTAACTACATCAGCCTCAAACGAACCATTCAGTAATAAGTTTTCCTTTGTCTGACAAATTGGTGTCTCATTTTCAGCAC
>CAZDUC010000005.1:0-878 GCA_964508585.1 uncultured Candidatus Saccharibacteria bacterium | reverse complement strand
TCTCAATCTCTACCACAAGGTCATTATAATCATTGTCTGACTTTTGGAGATCCTCAAATCCAAGTACGTAGGTATTAGTGGCTGGATTGTACACGGCAAGGTTATCTTTTCCATCAGAATTGAGTCCAAATTCCGAATACCATGTATTTGGTTCTGTACCAGCTGTCTGAATTGCAAATCCAACAGAATGCGCAAATGTTTTCGGAATAGTTACGAGAAATTCGACACCAATGTCTGTAGGTGGAATTGTGAAAACAGGAACAAAACTTGTGATATCACCAGCTTTGTAGTACCCAAATGTTTCGACATTTCCTGCGTTTTTAGAAAGCGCTGTCACCGTAAATGCTACTGAGTCAGTATCATCAGATGCAAAATCCCAAACTTGGTAATTCATTTGATCACCTTCAACGTCAGTCAATCCAAATCCGGCTTCATCTAGGATTGTCTGAAGTGGTTTCTCGGATGAAATACCAATCTCAAACAGTGAATTATCTCCCTTTGAAGAAGGAATAAGACATGAATTTTCAACATCTTCATGGTATGCACATTTTTCCTCTTTCCCAAAATTCTTTGCAGAATCGTCACTGCATACCTCTACTGGTACAGGATCTTTTGTGTTTTTAAACGTACACACCACATCATCACCTGATGCAAGAGTGAGATAGTATGGACCATCAAAGCTCCCTATTACATTATTCTCCTCATCAACGCAATTTGAGACCTCCATATCTCTGACAAAAGTCCATCCTGGAACAGCGATTTCATCAATCATATGATGAAATCCTGGAGAAACCACAACAGGACCAGTTGATTCACCATCTGCAATCGGAGAACCAAATGCCACTCCATCCATTGTGAAATTAAATGTCGTGGTATCA
>CAZDUC010000004.1:19868-25461 GCA_964508585.1 uncultured Candidatus Saccharibacteria bacterium | reverse complement strand
CGCTTGGAAAATACACCGGCACGCGCACTCCGGGACTTACGTGGATTTTTATCGGCATCCAAAAGATGACGAAGGTTGATCTTCGTATCACGACGACTGACATCCCACAGCAAGAGGTGATTACAAAAGACAACGTGCCTGTTGGGATCAATGCAGTGGTGTACTTTCAGGTAGAGTCTGCTGAGAAGGCGACCCTCAATATTCAAGACTACACACTCGCCGTATCACAGTACGCGCAAGCAGCGCTTCGAGATGTTATTGGAGGGATTGAGCTCGACACTCTCCTCTCAGAGCGTGAACAGATTTCCCTTGAGATTAAGAAACTCGTCGATGCGGCAACTGGTGAGTGGGGTATCAATGTCACCGACATCAAGGTCCAGGATATTGAACTACCAGCTGATATGAAGCGTATCATGGCAAAACAAGCAGAGTCAGAACGGGAGCGTCGTGCGGTTATTATTCGCGCAGAGGGAGAGTACACCGCAGCAGAAAAATTGGCACAAGCAGCTGAACGCTTGAGCCAGGTTCCAGGTGGTCTCTCGCTTCGTACCCTTGCGACGATTGAAAAGATAAATCCCGACCCATCAAAGACCGTTATTTTTGCACTTCCTGTTGAAATCATGGAGGGGCTCAATTCACTCTCAACCATCCTCAAGAATAAAGCGAAATAAGAGAGGATTTTTCTGGTATGGCTACAATCATTAAACCAATCCTTGATCCCAAAAAGGCGTACTTGCAAATAGCACTCAATAGTACGCTTGATGAAGCGCGAAAAATTATTGCACAGCTTCCGAGAAGTGAGCGCATTATTATTGAAGCAGGAACCCCCCTCATTAAGCAGTATGGAGAGATGGGTATTGCACAGATACACGCGTGGTACAAAGACCATCTTGCAGGAAGCAACATTCTCCTCGGTACCCAGGAGCGTGCGCCGTCACCTTTTGCGTCGTGGGCAAAAACATTTTCGACACATTCAGTTAATACACCTTCTCAAGTAATCACACCCTACATCGTCGCAGATTTAAAGACGATGGATCGTGCGGAGACAGAGGTAGCAATGGCGGCACGTGCCGGAGCACGTGCCGCCATTGCCCGTGGACTCGCCCCTATTGAGACTCTCAATACCTTCGTCGATGCCTGCGTGTACCACGGTATGGATGCCATGGTCGACATGATGAATGTTGAGTACCCACTTGCGATTCTCCAAAAGCTCAAAAAGATTCCGCCTGTCATCATTATTCACCGCGGTGTTGATGAGGAAAAGCTCAATAAAGAAAAGCAGATACCCCTCTACGAAATACGTCGCATTAAGGGTATGTATGACGTTATGATTTCAATTGCGGGAGGGGACAGTGTGCGGGAAGTACAACGTGCGGTATTCAATGATTCGGACATTGTTGTCATTTGGAAATCGGTGTACACGAGTTCAGACAAGACCCTCGAGCTCGTCCGTGAGTTTCTTACTGAAATCAAGTAACGCCCACGCATACTGAAAGGGTATACAAGTTACGCAACTCCCTTGCGGTTACGTTACTTTGGGAGTACTATCCGGATATTCTCGAATGGTCGAGATTGTTTTTTCTTTTTGGAGTACATACCGTGATACTGGAACTTGATGGAAGATTGTATGTTTCGAGAGACGTACAAAAAATGGTACGGAAAAAATTGCGAACATACCAGAAGCTAAGACGGAAAAAGGAACGTGTCGGGAGCAAGCTTATGAAGCTTCACATGCTGACACCGAGTGCAGTAGCGACTATTTCAGAGCAACTCACCCTCGATGAAATGAAGTTGCTGTGGAAGCGCCTCAAGCAGAAGATCAAGGTTCCGATTGAGTACAAATGTGTTTCAAAACAAATCAAGCGTCGAGTGTATCAATTGCGGTATATCGAATTCATGCTTGCATGGCTTGATTCAGCACACGAATCAAAGTAATAGCGTCATGATTCCACATCCGCGGTCCCCCAAACCGCGGATGTTTTTATGGTATGATGCATACGCATGTCTGATACACATGCAGTTATTAGTATGTCTGATATACATAAGGAGAATATGGAAAAGAAAATAGAGAATAGAAAAAATACGCCCACAGTACAAGCTGAAAAAAGTGAAGTCGCACTCCGTGAGGAAGAGATACTCGCGTTTTGGCGAGAGAACGATATTTTTAATAAGACGGTAGAGACACCTGCAGGCAATGCGCCTGTTGAGCAATTTGTTTTTTATGATGGGCCACCGTTTGCCACAGGAACACCACACTATGGGCATATTCTTGCAGGCACGATAAAGGATGCGATTCCACGCTTTCAGACCATGAATGGTAAGCGTGTGGTACGCAAGTGGGGATGGGATTGCCATGGACTCCCTTTGGAAAATATTATTGAGAAGCGACTCGGGCTTTCGACCAAGCGCGACATTGAGGAGATGGGTGTGAAGCAATTTAATGAAGCGGCTCGGGAGGCGGTTATGGAGTATGCGGATGATTGGAAGGAGGTTGTGCCTCGCATGGGACGCTTCGTCGATATGGAGGACGACTACAAGACTATGGATCCTACCTACACCGAGTCGGTGTGGTGGGTGTTTAATGAACTCAACAACAAAGGGCTTGTGTATGAAGGGTTCAAGTCAATGCACCTCTGTCCACGCTGTGGCACAACGCTCTCCAACTTTGAAGTGAATCAGGGATATAAGGATATTAAAGACATTGCGGTCACGGTAAAGATGCCACTTCTCGATGATAGTGGAAACGTGACCGACACCGCAATCCTCATTTGGACGACAACTCCGTGGACACTTCCAGGCAACATGGCAATTGCGGTGCATAAGGATATTGAGTATGTGAAGGTTCGTGTCGTGCTTACTGAAAAGTCGGAGATATTGATTCTCGCAAAAGCCCGACTTCCTCAACTTGGTACTGACGACTATGAGATCCTTGAAGAAATGAAGGGAGATGTACTTGTAGGACTGTCATACGTACCACCTTTTGACACATTTACAAAGCAGGAATTTTCTGGAAAAGAAATGGCGTGGAAAATCTACCACGCTGACTATGTAGAGATCGGTGAGGAGGGGACGGGAGTGGTTCACATCGCACCTGCGTACGGTGAAGAGGATATGGAGCTTGCAAAGCAGGAACGTATTCCAATCATGCACCACGTCGATGAAGCTGGTCATTTTAAAGAGTTCGTGCCGCATTTTGCGGGACAGCTGGTAAAGCCAAAGGACGATGAAGCCTCAGGAGTTGACCACAAGGATGCTGATGTGCAGGTACTGAAAAAGTTACAAGAGAGCGGGCTTGTGTTGAAAAAGGAAAATATTACCCACAGCTACCCACACTGCTGGCGGTGTGATACGCCACTCCTCAATTACGCGACCACCTCATGGTTTGTACGGGTGACCGATATGAAAGACAAGCTTGTCTCCGAGAATGCGAAGGTTGGTTGGGTGCCACAGCACGTGGGAACAAATCGCTTTGGGAAATGGCTTGAGGGAGCTCGTGATTGGGCAGTGTCTCGCCAGCGCTACTGGGGCGCACCGCTCCCTATTTGGAAAAATCCACACACGGGTGCGCATCGGGTATTTGGTTCACTTGAGGCACTCAAAAAGTTTGTACCAACATCGGGAAACATGTACCACATGACACGACACGGCGAGTCCGAATACAATCCACAATTTTTACTTAACGGTGAGCTTGGGGTGAAAAATGGCCTTACCGAAAAAGGGAAGGCGCAGATTGACGCGTCGATAGAATCACTCAGAGATGCACAAATTGACCTTATTTACCATTCACCATTAGCGCGTACCGTTGAAACCGCCCAGCGTATCGGCGAGGCACTCGGTCTTCCTGCGGAAGCACTCATTGAGGATGATCGTATTCGGGAAATGCGATTTGGTGTATTTGAAGGCAAGCAGGTGTATGAGTACCATGAGTTTTTTGGTTCGGGGTACAATCGACTTATCATGCGCCCAGAAGGAGGGGAGTCATGGACTGATATTAAGAAACGAGTGGGTGATTTTCTCTATGAGATTGAGAAAAAGCATACCGGAAGGCGTATTCTCATCGTTTCCCATAACGGAACACTGCAGATGATGCAGGCGGTTGCCTATGGAACCGAGCATGAGCAATTGGGTGACATTATAGAAACAGATGCGTTCGACATGCATACCGCAGAGGTGCGTCCTCTTCCATTTACCATGATTCCGCATAGTGATACGTATGAGCTTGATTTCCATCGACCGTACATCGATGAGATTGAACTTCATGATACTGATGGGGCAACAATGGTGCGTGTGCCTGATGTGTTTGACTGTTGGTTTGAGTCGGGTGCAATGCCCTATGCGCAAAACCATTACCCATTTGAAAACCTCGATACTTTTGATGCTGAGAAAGGTATTGGTTTTCCGGCGCAATTTATCGCGGAGGGACTTGACCAAACACGAGGGTGGTTTTATTCACTCATTGTGCTTGGGACGGCACTTTTTGGAAAGTCACCGTTTGAGCATGTCATTGTCAATGGCCTCGCACTTGCAGAGGACGGAAAGAAGATGAGTAAGTCACTCCAAAATTACCCAGATCCAATGGAGCTCGCAAATCGGGTAGGTGTTGATGCACTTCGTTTTTACCTCCTCTCGTCACCGATTATTCGTGGTGAAGATTTAAGTGTGTCTGAAAAAGAGATTCTCGAGCTCCAGAGAAAAAATATTGGACGTCTTCACAATGTGCTCGCAATGTATGGGATGTATGCAGACGAGCATGTACGTGCAACAAATGATTCAACACACGTTCTTGATAAGTGGATTATCGCACGACTCAATGAGACGATACGTGATGTGACAGCAGGGTACACCTCGTATGAACTCGACAAGGCCACTCGCCCGCTAGAAGGTCTGATTGATGATCTCTCTGTGTGGTATTTACGTCGTTCACGTGAAAGACTAAAAGGAAACGATAGTGGTGATAAAGTCAAGACACTTGAAACACTCCGATACGTACTCAAAAACCTCTCTCTCCTCATGGCACCCGTCATGCCATTTTACGCAGAATATCTTTTCCAGAATGTTCGTACAGAGGAAGATGCAGAGAGTGTACACCTTATGAAGTGGCCACAAGAAGACGGTGTTGACCCAGTGGTGCTTGATGAGATGAGTACCATAAGAGAGTGTGTCACTCTCGCACTTGAAGCACGAATTAAGGCTGGTTGTAAGGTGCGACAACCGTTACGTGCATTGTATACCAACACCCACATAGCCCCTGAGTACGCTGGCATTATCGCAAGTGAAATTAACGTCAAAGCGGTACTATACGATTCGACCCTTGAAGCAAGGGTTCGGCTCGATACGGAGCTCACTCCAGAGCTGAAACAGGAGGGGAATGTGCGTGAACTCATGCGCGCGATTCAGGATGCGCGAAAGGAGAAAGGACTCAGTCCTGAAGACCGAATTGTGCTTCTGGTGTCTCATGCAACGGAGGAGCTCATGGGGGCGTATGAAGATGAGGTACTACGGACGGGCGGGGCGGGGGGCCCGCCCCCCCCAGAGCCACCCACCAAAAAACTTGGCAAAACAGGATTGGTGGGGGGCGGGGTTTGGAAGTTGT
>CAZDUC010000004.1:12959-19858 GCA_964508585.1 uncultured Candidatus Saccharibacteria bacterium | reverse complement strand
TGTATCTATGGGGGGTTTTTTTGTTTGTGTTACTCCGGCCGGGGGGCGCGCGCGACGCCCGCGCCGATGAGCACGGAACAACCAATGTTCTCAACCTTGAAGGAGTCGCGTACGGATTTGGCATTGTGATTGAGTAATGGCATACCAGACCTACATCACCGAGGCGATTGTGTGTGGTGTTACAAACAGTAATACCGCAAATCGCTCGTACCTGCTTTTTACGCGTGACGCAGGTATGGTGTACGCCCACGCTCAGAGTGTACGAGAAGAACGATCGAAACATCGGTACGGCCTTCAGGAGTGTAGTTACGTACGCGTCACCCTCGTGCGAGGTAAAAGTGGTTGGAGGATAGTTGGTGTTGAACCCCTTCAAAACTTCTATACGATTGCAGAAACTCGCGAATCACGTGCATGTGTACGAAATGTGCTTCTGCTCATTAAGCGCTGTATTCAAGGTGAAACCCCTCATGAGAGTATTTTTCATGAGGTAGTACACACCTGTCTTCAGATAGGGAAGTATTCGCCCCGGACTCTCGAGTTGGTTCTTTCACTCCGCATGTTGCATACATTAGGGTATGTGTCAGGAACAGAGCTGGATATTCAGCAGATGCTTACAAAATCTATTGACGAGGTGGTACAGAATGAACTCAGTACGGAAGAAGAAGAAACATACAGAGCATTGAGTATCTATGCACTGAAGGAGAGTCATCTCTAAAAAAGAAGATACATGGATTGTGGTATACTAAGGATGAGTATGAATACGCGAGAACAACATGATGTGACTACTGGACCTCAGCCTACCGGTGAGACAAAAGAGACACATACTGATAGGGTAAAAAATGCAATCAGCGAAGCTGAACGTATTCGTACTCTCCGTGACCGCCTGTATGCTCGTGGGGATACACTTTCGGGGTTACAGCGACATACGATACCTCCGCAGAGTGCCTCAGTACTTCATAAGACAGAAGACGTCGTCCCGACAATACAACACCATGAGGATGTAGCAAAAGACAGCAGTCCAGAAACTGCTCATCTACTACAGAGTACGGTATCATTGACTGATATGCCTATAAAGCGTAAACGATCATATAGAAAAATAATCACCCTGGTAGGTGTGGTCTTTTTTGCAGGCGCAGCAGCGGTTGCAAGCCTCATTATGTTTTCTGGAACAAATACCGTTTCAGGAGAAAATATATCAGTGGAAGTTCGAGGACAGATTGCGAGTGGTGGGGGAGATGAGCTTCCGTTTCAAATTGCGGTCGCAAATCAGAACGCCGTTCCTATCCAGTCAGCAACGCTCATCATCGAGTATCCACGAGGAACACAGAATCCAGTGGATGGTAAGGAGATGACTATTGAGCGAAAACAACTTGAAAGTATTGGCGCTGGTGAATTGGTAAATATCGAAATGAAGGCGAGGGTGTTTGGAGAAGAAAATGATGAAAAAGAGATACGGGCGTTTGTTGAGTATCGTATCGCGGGCTCAAACGCAACGTTTAAAAAAGAGGCAAAACCGTACCAGTTTAAAATCAGTACCTCGCCGGTCATTGCTACCTTCGATACCATAAAGACCACCGCGTCAGGGCAAGAACATACACTTGCACTCACCATCCAATCTAACTCAAGTGTTGCTCTTTCAAATGTGCTTATTAAGGCCATGTATCCAAACGGATTCGACTTTTCTGAGTCTGACCCCGATACGGTTTCTGGTGAAGATGTGTGGAGGATTAAGGAGCTTAAACCAGGTGAAAAAAAGGTCATCACTATCAAGGGAGTTATAACAGGGTATGATAATGATGTACGTAAGTTTTCTGCAACGATTGGAGTTGCAGAGGAATCGAACAAGACAACCGTTGACTCGATTCTGTCGCAAACAGAAACGGAGGTGGTGGTTGAGAGACCGTTCCTTGATACAAAAATTACCGTAAATGGACAAGGTGGAGACACAATTGTTATTGATAAAAATGTTGGAGTGTCTGCAACTATCACGTTTGAGAATACCTTGGATACCACTATCTATGATGGACGTATTCTTGTTGAGATAGAAGGGAATGCACTCGATGAGTCTGTCGTGCGATCACAGGGTGGATATTATGATTCAGTGAAGAATAGCATTACGTGGGATAGTGTGAACGTGCCAGCACTGAAAGAGATCCTCCCGGGGGAAACTGGAGTGGTATCTTTAGTACTCAATCCAAAAAAGAATGTGGCGAGCGCTCCAACAATTACCTTGAATGTGACTGCTCGAGGACAGCGTATATTTGAAAATAATGTCTCACAAGAGGTTGTGGGAACACTCAAAAAAGTGATCACGATTGAGAGCAAGGCAAGTATCTTTGCGTATGCATCTTATGATACAGGACCATTTACGAATACAGGACCGATGCCACCTGTCGCTGAGAAAACTACTGAGTACACACTTACGTTCTCAGTAAAAGCTGGAAATAACGGTCTCACGAATGCAAAAGTAACGACGAAATTGCCACAGTATGTCACGTGGCTCAATGAGGTGAGTGATGGTGATTCAGTACGGTACGACAAGAATGCAAGAACCTTGACGTGGACGGTGGGAGATCTTGCGGTGAATGAAGAAAAAAAAGCTTCGGTGCAGATATCGATTACGCCAAGTCTCTCTCAAGTGAATAAAGAACTGGAACTCGCGAATAGCCCGACCATTACCGCAATGGACACACACACAAACACAGCAATCAAATCAACAACGAATTCAATTTATTCAGGTGCATATAATGAAGAATCGGAAACGTACGGTGATGGACAGGTACGTGGCTCAGAGTAAGTATTGATGTAGCCATGCTTGAAACTTTTGCGAGAGTCTATATATTGTAGGTATTATTTGCGAGGTAAACCAATCCCACATGCATATGAGTAATCCCCAACATACCACTGACAAGATCATCTCGCTCTGTAAGCGACGAGGCTTTGTATACCAGGGCTCAGAGATATATGGCGGACTTGCTGGGGTGTATGACTTTGGCCCTCATGGCGTTGAGCTTCTCAATAACATCAAAAAGTCGTGGTGGAAGGCGAATGTGTATGATCGTGAAAACTACTACGGTCTCGATTCTGGTATGTTTAAGAATCCAAGAGTATGGGAAGCATCTGGCCACACGAGCGGGTTTTCTGACCCACTTGCAGAGTGTCGCGAGTGTAATACACGGATTCGTGTTGATAAAGAACTCGAAAAAGCTGGCGCAATTGCGGATGAAAAAATGTCAGAAGAGGCAATCAATGCGCTCTTTGATGAGTATCGAGGAAAGATTGCGTGTCCAAAGTGTGGTCAGAAGAATTTTTCACCAGCAAAAGCATTCAACCTCCTCGTCAAATCAAACCTTGGTGATTTTACTTCAACAGGGAGTGACCCGGTGTATCTTCCTGGAGAGGCGTGTCAGGGAATTTACCTTAATTTCAAGAACATTGTTGATTCAATGAGTCCAAAGATCCCGTTTGGTATATCCCAAATTGGAAAGGCATTTCGTAATGAAATATCGCCACGTAATTTTCTCTTTCGCACACGTGAATTGGAACAAGCGGATACACAATTTTTTGTACGCCCACATGAAAATAAAGAAGCGTATGAGCGTATTAAACAAGAACGATGGGAATGGTATCTTTCACTTGGTATCCGTGAAGAGAATCTCCGCTTTAAACAGCATGAGAATCTTGTGTTCTATGCAAAGGATGCGTGGGATATTGAATATAAATTTCCAACAGGATTTGATGAGGTAGAGGGTATTCATGACCGTTCAGATTATGATCTCACCCAGCATATGAAATTTTCTGGTGTTGATTTGCAGTACACGGATCCACAGACAGGTGAAAAGTATATTCCCTGGATCCTCGAGACTTCAATGGGCCTCGGACGGGTGTTCCTTGCGGTGCTCTCGGAGGCATACCATGAAGAAGAAATGGATGGTGAGACACGAGTGGTTCTCAAGCTTGCTCCGCACCTCGCGCCATACCGTGTTGCGGTCTCACCACTTCTCAAAAATAAGCCAGAACTCGTCGCAAAAGCCCGCGAGGTCTTTCTCATGCTCAAGAAGGAATTTGGCAACGTCGCATGGGACGACAACGGCAACATTGGTAAGCGTTACCGCCGTCAGGATGAAATTGGTACCCCGTCATGTATTGTGATTGACTTTGATACACTTGGTGAAGAAAAACCAGAACTCAAAGACACAGTCACCGTCCGCAACCGCGACACCGGCGCACAGGAGCGTGTTGTCATTTCGGAACTCGTGAGGTATGTAAATGGTATTGAGTAAGCGCATGAAGACATACATCACTACCACATTGCCGTACGTGAATGCTGATCCTCACATTGGCTTTGCATATGAGGTGGTGTGTGCGGATGCGCTCGCGCGCTACGCGCGCCTCATGGGCGATTCCGTCTTTTTTAATACGGGCACCGACGAGCATGGACAAAAAATCGCTCAGAAGGCAGATGAGAAAGGGCAGTTACGACAGGAGTATGTCGACTACTATGCAGGAGAATTTCAGAAACTCGGCATAGCCCTCAATCTCTCGAATGATGCTTTTGTTCGTACCACAAGCGAGGGACATGTCCGTTCAGCACAGGAGCTCTGGCGACGGTGTGAAGCAAATGGAGATATCTACAAGAAACGGTATAGTGGACTGTACTGCGTCGGATGTGAAGCGTTCAAGACTGAAGACGATTTAGTTGATGGTACATGTCCTGAGCACTTAAAGGCACCTGAGCAGGTCGAGGAAGAGAACTATTTTTTTCGACTTTCAAAATACCAAGCATATCTTGAGGAGTATCTTTCACGTGAAGGGGTAATCGTTCCTGAGTGGCGTCGGCACGAGGCGCTCAATTTTGTGAAGCAAGGACTTGAAGATTTTAGTATTTCACGTGAGAAGACTCGTCTCGATTGGGGTATTCAAGTGCCACATGATGAGAGTCAGGTAATGTACGTCTGGTTTGATGCGCTCACCAACTATATTTCGACACTTGGATGGCCTGAGGATGTTGAGGGAAATTACCACAAATTTTGGGAAGAAGGTGATACGCTCCAGCTCGCGGGGAAGGATCAGGTGCGTTTTCAGTCCATTATGTGGCAGGCGATGCTTAAGTCCGCAGGGCTTCCTGCAACAAAACAAGTTGTGTATCACGGTTTCATCAACTCAGGTGGACAGAAGATGAGTAAGTCGCTTGGAAATGTCATCAGTCCCTATGAGCTCGTCTCGCGCTATGGCACCGACGCGACCCGATATCTCCTCCTCCGCCACGTACACCCCTTTGAGGACACCGACATCACCTGGGAGCGTCTCGATGAGTGGTACACGGCAAATCTGGTCAATGGATTAGGAAATTTGGTGTCGAGAGTGATGAAGATGGCCGAAACACACCTCGAAGGAGGTGTCTTTATCGAGTCAGAGATTGAAATGGTAGAGGTAGATAATTTCAATCTGCAGCAAGCAATGGATGCTATATGGAATGACATTCAGATCGGTGACAGTATTATTTCTGATACAGAACCATTCAAGCTCATTAAAACTGATGCAGACAAAGCAAAAGAAATTTTGGTCAGTCTTCGCCAACGCGTTTTTTCTATTGCAACAAAACTTAAGCCGTTCATGCCCACTACGTCGCAGATGATTACAGAAGCGGTACGCGCAAATAAAAAACCAGAAAATCTCTTCCCCCGACTCCCTTAAACAGACATGCGTACTATTCCCATTAATGGGAATAGTACGCGATGAGTCAATGAAAAAATCTATAACAAACTCGCCCGTGACAAGAAGTTAGATACATACACACATGATAATATCGCGGAGAAAATAAGTGAAAGAGAAGTATTCCCATTAATGGGAATACTTGTTGAGGCTTCTATAACGTTCGAGTCCGATTCGATGGGGAAGTAATCCACCAAGGTGGAGAATGGAATCGATGGTATCAAGCAGGGATACGTAGTCTCGTTTGTCTTTTTGTAGGAGTGCAATCGTCTTCTTGTAGGTACCACGTTCCATGTCTTCAGCAATTCTCCCTGTGGTCGTTGGGCTTAACTTCAGTACTTTTGCTGATGTATACTCAGAGACCCCTTCATGAAGGAGAATGACAACGGCAAGACGTTTTGCAAGGGTAATGCGTTCTTCACGACCAAGAAGTTCATTGAGAAGTGTGCTCGTCGCACCATAATCAAGTTTACTCAGAAATGTATCAAATTGTGAAAAGAGTCCATCAAGGTCTTCTTTAGAAAGCTCGTTGCGATTAATGTGTACCATTACTATAGTGTAGCGACTATTCCCATTAATGGGAATAGTCGCGATGGGGGGAATGTGATATGGTGAAAGTATATGGAACCTAGATACATCGATATTCACTCCCACATTCATTTTGCAGATTTTGACGAGGATAGGGAAGCGGTGCTCGCGCGTATAGAGGAGGCCGGTGTGGCAACAATTACCGTCGGAACTGATAGTGAAAAAAGTCAGTGGGCAGTCACGCTTGCTGAGGCACATGAGAATATATATGCAACAGTCGGCGTTCATCCAATACATGTTCATGAAGAACATAATTGGGACGACTTGAAAAAACTCGCGAATGCTGAAAAGGTGGTCGCTATTGGTGAGTGTGGACTCGATTATTTTCGCGTGGAGAAGAGTACGAAAGCAAAACAGGAGGAAGTGTTCCTTGCTCAGATTGAGCTTGCGAATGAAGTAGGGAAACCACTCATGCTCCACATTCGTCCAAGTGAAGGGAGTATGGATGCATATGAAGACGCGCTTGCAATGATAAAAGCGCATGCAAAAGTACTCGGCAATGTACATTTTTTTGCAGGAACGTATGATATCGCAAAGCTGTTTTGGGATATTGGGTTTACCACCTCATGTACGGGCGTGATTACCTTTGCGTCACA
>CAZDUC010000004.1:0-12859 GCA_964508585.1 uncultured Candidatus Saccharibacteria bacterium | reverse complement strand
TTGGAGCTGTGCGACACCAATACTGACGGTGACACAGAGTATCTCATTGGAAACAGGAACATGAAGACTATCAGCAACACTTTTTCTCAATCGTTCGAGAAAGGTTTGTGCGCCGTCGATGCCTGTACCGGGAAGAATAATGACAAACTCCTCACCGCCCACGCGCCCGACAAAATCGGATGCTCGACGTTCCTCTTTGAGGATTTTAGCAAATGCCTGAAGCACATGGTCTCCTATGGCATGACCATGTGTATCGTTCACTTGTTTAAAACGATCGAGATCAAGAACCGCAACCACTAAGGGACTTCCGGTACGCATCGCATGGGCATACTCACGTACCATTGCCCTATCGTATGATCCACGATTGGGGAGTTCGGTAAGTGCGTCAGTACCCGATCGCAACTGCTCTGCTTCAAGCAGCATCTCCAACTCCTCTATGCGTGCTCGTAGTGCGTTGAGGGCCTCCTGGCAGTGCTGGCAGGGTGTAGATTCATCCACGGCTGTTCCTCCTAAAGAACAAGAATTATTGTAATTTTTATACTACAGAATTTGTTTTTTGTCTAGTCAAAGAGAGAAATTAAATAGGTATCTATCTCCCTCTGCTCCATATCGTAGAAATACATCTCTTTCTTGTGGAGGTCACGCGCAAGGTCCTCACCCACAAATCGCCAATGCCACGGTTCAAAAACATAGTACGCATTGTTTTTTGGGTATGAGAGCACGAATCCATATCGATGTGCATTGTCGAGGAGCCACGTATACGCTTCCGTGACATCAAAGCCAGTCAGTGAACCCCCGATTTCAGGGGTGGTAAAATCAACAGTGGTACCGAGCTGATGCTCAGAGTATCCTTGGTCAGCAGAGAAGGTATTTGCACCCGAGCCGTACATCACCGAGTACGCAGATTTAAGACTTTTTTGTTCAGCAAAAGAGCGATAGCCAGATGCAACTCGAAGCGAAATCTCGTCGTCTTTTGCAGCGTCGAGGAGGTCGGTGAGATGGGGTTCAACTTTCGCATCTATGTACTCCAGCATACTTGGGTTTCTGAGTGAGGAGGTAGCGATGGGTACCACCTTTGCAGGCACATAGTGTTCATTGAGAAAATATACTTTTGAATATTTCATGAGGAGCTCAGGATCAATTTTTGAGAGTTTATCGAGCTTCGAAACGGTCCCGGACACCTTTTTTATTTGTGACTCAAAATTACTATTGCGTTCTTTTTCTTCTTCGAGGAGACGACTGAGCTCGCTCGCATTCTCTTCTGAGACGGCAAGTGCCACTCTTGTCTCTTCGAGGGTCATCACTTTGCCACCAAGCTCTTCTTCTTTTTTATCAAGTTCTGAAACTTTTTCAGTGAGTGTACCTCGTATTGCCTCAAGCTCTCCTTGTGTTGTCATGTATGCGGATTGCATCTCGGTATACTCTTTTTTTTGTACGATGAGTATAGCGACAAGAATCCCTATAACCAATACCAACACAACAGAAATGGGAACCATGAAGCGCTGAATCATGGTTTGATTCTACCACGGACGCATGCATGCAAAAGGGGTTGAAATAGTACTATATATATGGTACGGTTACGCCACATTATTAGTGAGGCTATATGGAATCCCGTATGGACTCAGTCATGTACGTTATTATGACAGAAACAACAATGCCAGCAGTCGAGGCGACACAAGACAATTTCGATGATCGAAATAGTTACGAGTTCGCTTTCCACGTTCTTCCAACGGTTGCTGAAGGGGAAGTCGCAAGTGTCGTTGATGCAATCAAGACACATATTGCAAAAAATGGTGAGATTATCAGTGAAGAAAATCCTGAACGAGTAGAGCTTGCGTACCCAATCGTGAAGTCTATGGAGGGCAAAAATCGAAAGTTTACCAGTGCGTATTTTGGTTGGGTTCGCTTTAAGCTTGAAGCAGATAAACTCGGCGCACTCATGGATGATCTTTCTATTGAGACACGTATTCTTCGTCACTTACTTATTAAACTCACCCGTGAGGAAGAAGTGCACCCATTCCGCTTTCACGAAAACCGAAAATCAGTCAAAATGGTAGAGGTATTTAAGGGCGATGAAGTGTTGAGTGAAGTACAGACAGAAGAAGAAGAGCATGTTGAAGTATCTGAAGCAGCACTCGATGAATCACTCGAAAAAATCACACACGACCAAATTATAGAAGGAAAAGTATAACCAAAGGGGTTGTAGAATTGGGATGTTACAAAAGATAGATGAAACAAATGTCCAGGTTTCTCATGAGGGATCAAGAAGAAATAGGATTCTCACGAGGCCACCTAATGCTCATTTGTTTCACTCGTAAGAAAAAATAAGCATGTACCTTAACAAAGCAATGGTTTTTGGAAATCTTACCCGAGACCCGGAGATGCGAGCACTTCCAAGTGGTCAACAAGTATGTAGTTTTGGCATAGCGACAAATTACACCTACAAAGATAGAGATGGAAAGAGAGTCGAAAAATCTGACTTTCATAATATTGTCGTCTTTGGAGTCCAGGCCGAAAACTGTAGTAAGTATTTGCGAAAAGGAGCAAGTGCGTACGTT
This sequence comes from uncultured Candidatus Saccharibacteria bacterium, assembly GCA_964508585.1. Taxonomy (GTDB): domain Bacteria; phylum Patescibacteriota; class Minisyncoccia; order Phycocordibacterales; family UBA918; genus Damh-18. Next base: position 10,301 of record CAZDUC010000004.1, on the reverse strand, counting down.
GAAGGACGCTTGCAGACGCAGAGTTGGGAAAAAGATGGAGTGAAGCAGTACCGGACAGAAATCGTTGCAGACAGAGTACAGTTCGGCCCGAGAGTGGGAGGTGGTGAAGGAGGGGGAAGTACCACACCTCAGAGTGCTCAAGCGAGTGCGCCACAGCAGAGCAATGCACCTGAATACCCGCAGGAGGATATTAATCCCGAGGATATTCCATTCTAGAGTCACCCTAGTTCAACAGTATCGAAACATTATACGTAAGACAGAAGCGTGAGTAGTACAGAGTGAAGTTCAGTATCTGAAAATATTGAAGAAAATAATTCAGGAAGTGATACTTCTCTTATGCTACTTTCATAAAATCACCGACACATGGAAAAGAAAACAACACAAGTTGAACACTACGACTATAAAGACATCGTAAAACTTCGTACACACCTTAATCCGCACGCGCGTATGTTTAGCAGAAAGCGAACAAACAATAGTGCGCGAGAACAGCGAGTCTTCGCACAGGCAGTGAAGCGAGCACGCTTCATGGCGCTCCTTCCGTATATTTCTGAATAGATAGAACGTGGAGAGTGGTGAAAAACGCCGGGACCTTTGGTCCCGGCGTTTTTCCTACCCGAGCACCAAACGAGTGAAGTATTGTGTAAATGTAGTTTGTGTGGTTTAATACAGAAAGTATATAACATGTACAAGAAGGGGCAGAGATGAATCCTGAGTATATTGCTGGAAGGTTTAAAGCAACAGATACTTCTGGACTTCATGTTTGCAAAAAAATGAGTCCAAAAGGAGCAGTGGTATTTGTTTCAGATGGACAAAAGTCCAGGATTTTATTGAATCAAGAGTCCATTTTTGTGGTTGAAATTACTGACAGAAACCGCACTGGAGGATATCGTTGGGGTAGACCGTTGTTCTGCACCGCTGACTTAGAAGAAAGACTGGCTGAGGTGAAATGGCGATGTGGCCATCACGATCAACCAGTGACGAGAGATCAAATTAAGATAGGTGCTTATACATTTCGGGTAGTATATGCAGCTCCGGAAGAAAGTACTCCTCAATCCTGTATCAGGTTTGTACCTCTCTTTGTATCAAACTACTACCGCGATGCCTGGAAAAATGTTCTTGTCTCTCACAATGTTAAAGAAATAGAGCGAGCGGAGAAGGTTGTACAGAAAGAGATGGATGAGCGTATTCTGGATAGATACGGACACGGACCTTAGTAACCACAGCCACAGTACACAGGAAACAGTTGCGTTTCATATGTACTGTGGCTGTTTTCTTTTGCATATACGTAACGACCCTCGGCGCTACGCGCCGAGGGTCGTTACAACGATTACCATACAATCACCACACTACGCTTTTTCCACACGTTCTGTATATTCTCCAGTCTCAGTATTTACCCGAATGATATCTCCTTCATTGATAAACATCGGTACCTGAATGGTTGCTCCTGTTTCAAGTACCACTTCCTTTGTTGCACCTGATGACGTGTTTCCTTTAACTGCAGGCATCGCTTCTTTGACGAGAAGTTCCACCTTAATTGGTATTTTAATACTAATCACACGGTCATCAAACACAATCGCATCAATGATTGTTCGTGCTTTAAGAAACCGTATATCATCTCCAATGGTGTCTCCAGGAAGAGTAAAACGCTCCGAGGGTTTTCCGGGAGTAGTAAACCAGTACTCACCTTTGCTTTCATACACAAACTCCACTGGTCGTGTCTCAATGTCCGCCTCTTCTGCAGTTTCGCTTGAGTGAAACGTTTGCTCAACAACTCGCCCTGAAATGAGGCTCTTGAGCTTGGTTACATTGACAGGTTTTCGCTTCTGTTTTCGGAATACATGGGAAGCAAGGACAAGAAATGGCTCATTGTCCCAAATAATGATTTTTTTGATCGTAATTTCGTTGTATGAGAGAACAGACATAACTTTTTTAGTGTATAATTTGTATTAATTACTAGCAGGATTGTTGAGCATAGTACCAGTATATGTTTGGACTCACAATAGATGAAGGTATAAAGACACTCACCGACGAGGTACTTCTTGCGCGCGTACAACGTGAACCATGGCTGTTTACCGAAATTCTCACACGATATCAGACTGCTTTTCTGCGAAAGACAAAAACAATCATTTTTAATGAACAAGATGCAGAAGAGGTGGTGCAGGACGCATTCACCAAAATATACATGAACGCGCATCGCTTTGAAGTACGAGAAGGTGCGAAGTTTTCTTCATGGGCGTACACCATTCTCGTGAATACAGCACTTACCCGGTACCAAAAGTGCGTGAAAGAAGGGAAGCGAACGCTACTGCTGGATCCAGAATACATGGAGCTCATGGGAGAAATGAAAGAGCATAGTGCATTTAATCAAGATACGGATGCAATCGAGCGAATACTCAGTAAACTCCCAGGACATTTCGCGCGAGTTCTTCGTCTCCACTACCTTGAACATTGGTCACACAAGGACATCGCAGATGAAACAGGGGAGACGGTTGGAGCAGTGAAGGCCCGTATCCATAGAGCAAAAGCCGAATTCCGAAAAGAGGCCAGAAATCAAGGAGTGTAACGACTATGATTTCTGAGCCCGTCGTATTTTCTTCCCCCAGAAGAAAATACGACGCAGAAAGAAAATGAGTGTAACGACTATGATTTCTGAGCGGCCTAGAAATATGAATACATTGTCTGTTTAAGACCTATAAAACCTTTTTGTGTTGAAATGAGTTATAGCGAGTAACTAGTAAAAGTCAAATATATGAAAACATTACAAAAGAAAATAATGCGTGGAATCTACTATGCGTATGCGATTCGACTCGTGACTATTCCGGGGCTGTGGCAAGGGTTTGTCATGCTCGGAACAATGATTATACTGACGCGTTTTGTATCGCTTGGGAATGTCATCAGTAACCTTTCTCAGATTGAAATGAGTCACATTGACACCTTTGTGTACAACGCCGTACGTACGACAGAGATTTGGACGCTCCTTTTGATTGGTTTGTTTGTGTTTTTCTCCCTCTCACTTCGCTTCACCCTTACCCCAAGAGAACGACAGTCACTGTCTCTTGCACGTACCTAGTACTGAGGTGTAGAAGATATGGAGTATAGAAAACACCACGCGCCCCTTGGGCGCGTGGTGTTTTCTATCTTTCTCTCACTTATTCTTCACTACTCTCACTTGAAGATCCTTTTGCTACTTTTACGGGTTCATCCCCTTCCTTGAGTGATTTTTGTATATGCTTCAAGAGCTCGGTAGAGAGCTTTGGATCATTTCGAAGTATGGTACGGGTAGCATCGTACCCGCGTCCAAGCTTCACTTCAGCGCTCGCATCTCCTCCAGGAGGAAGGTAGCTATACGAAGCACCAGATTTCTTGATAAATCCATACTTTTCACCCAATGCGAGAAGCTCACCCTCACGGCTGATACCCTCATTGTAAATAAGATCAAATTCAGTTGCCTTGAAAGGCGCTGCGACCTTGTTTTTCACCACCTTCACCCGATGTCGACCACCGACGACTTCCTCACCTTTTTTGATTTGTGCAATACGACGAATGTCGAGACGTACAGAAGTGTAGAACTTGAGCGCCTTTCCTCCGGGTGTGGTTTCGGGGTTGCCAAACATCACGCCGATTTGCATACGAATCTGATTGATAAAGATGATGACGGTTTTTGATTTTGAGACAATTGAGGTGAGCTTACGGAGTGCTTGACTCATGAGTCGAGCCTGCTTGCCCACGTGATGTGCTCCCATTTCACCTTCAATTTCATCTTTCGGGGTAAGTGCTGCAACAGAGTCGATGACGATAACGTCTATTTTTCCTGAGCGCACGAGTGACTCCACAATTTCAAGTGCTTGTTCACCAGTGTCTGGTTGTGAGATGAGGAGCTCATCAAGTTTCACGCCGAGGTTTTGCGCGTACTGTGGATCCATGGCGTGTTCAGCATCGATAAAGGCGCAGATACCACCGAGTTTCTGTGCTTCGGCAACAGCATGAAGCGAAAGTGTGGTTTTTCCAGATGACTCAGGACCAAAAATCTCAATAATACGGCCTCGGGGGTACCCACCGATACCAAGCGCTTCATCAAGCCCAAGTGATCCAGTAGGGATGGTGTCGACATCAACCTTGCGTGTGTTTCCCAAGGTCATGATGGCCTCGTCGCCAAATTTTGTCTTAATACTCCGTAGTGTTTCTGCAATATCATCAAGCCCACTTCGCTTCTCTGTACGTTCACCCATCGTCTTTGGGGGTGTTGTTTTTTTCTTTGCTGGCACGGTTGAAAAGAATTACTCAAATTGATAATAGTACATACAGTATACAGCATGGAGAGAGGTATTTCTCCAGACGGTCACCTGTGCATAAAATGGGGGAGATTACGATGCCTTTGGCGCATACACAAATTCCTTGTGGAGTATGGTATTTCTTCCAAAACGGTCAAACGCTTCGAGTGTCATGATGGTATAGCCGTTTTCAAGGATGAGAGGGTGTGTAAACGCACCCGCTTCATTGGTGTATATTTCTTTTCCATTGAGGGTGAGCTTCACAATGTTTTGTGTCGTCCCCATAAGAACGATGCGTTGCTCTTCGTGCACCATATTCCCCGTATCATTGAGCGTGATCATGGGGCCAGTGAGTATGTTCCTTGCCTGAAAGAGTACGTACCATACAATGAGCGAGAGCAAAAGGATTACTCCCAAAAAACGAAGTATGTCCCCAAGGGTATAGGTTCTCATGGTGATAGGGTGCATACGGCACGTATAATTAGGTTTCGTGAACGTCTGGTCGTTCGGTAATCACCATACGTGGCTTTGAGCCATCTGCAGGGCCAACAATTCCACGTTCTTCAAGTAGGTCGATGATGCGGGCAGCACGTCCGTAGCCAATACGGAGTTTTCGCTGAAGGTATGAGGTAGATATCTTTCCTGCTTCAAGCGCAGCAAGGCGTGCATCCTCATAGAGCTCGTCATCCTCTTCCTCGTCATCCACATCAGATGCATAGATAGCATTTGGGTCGCTTCGGTCACCCTGCGGATCGAGATTGATGGTTTCAAGCGTCTGCATTGAGCTTTGGTCCTTGAGGTAATTAACCACTTTCTTTACTTCGTCTTCGGTGACAAAGGCAGACTGAAGACGAATTGGTTTTGGACTTTCGGTGGAGAGGAAGAGCATGTCACCCTTACCGAGGAGTTTTTCAGCACCGTTTTGATCGAGGATGGTGCGTGAGTCAATAATTGAGTTTACCTTGAGCGCAATACGTGTCGGCATATTGGCCTTAATGAGTCCGGTGATAACCTTTACCTCAGGACGTTGCGTTGCGAGGATGAGGTGAATACCAATCGCACGACTTTTTTGTGCAAGGCGCACAATACACGCCTCCAGCTCCTTCGGGTACGCACTCATGAGGTCGGCGAGCTCGTCGATGATGATGACGATGTAGGGGAGTGGTTCAGGAAGCGTCGATTCCTCTTCCTCAGGGGAGCCATGCTCTTCAAAGGTATGCTTCGCAGGGCGATAGATCTTCTCATGGTAGGAACTGATATTTTGAACCTTGTGGTCACGAAGTATCTCAAGTCGTCTGTCCATTTCTTTAATACACCACTTGAGTGCAATGATGACCTTTTTTGCATCGGTGATAACGGGAGTGAGAAGGTGGGGAATACCGTTGTATAGGGTGAGCTCGACGAGTTTTGGATCAACCATGATGAACCGAAGTTGGTCGGGTGAATTGCGGAAGAGGAGGGAAATAATGATGTTGTGAATCGCCACAGACTTTCCTGCGCCGGTGGTACCTGCAATGAGTCCGTGGGGCATGCGTGCCACGTCTGCAAATTGAGGCTCCCCCGTAATATTTTTTCCAAGGACGGTGAGGAGTGGCTTTGGTGAGTCGGTGTACTCAGGTGAGTTAAAGAGCGAGGCAAGACCAATCGTTTGACGGGTTTTGTTTGGCACTTCAATACCAACGAGTGACTTTCCTGGAATAGGTGCCTCAACACGAATTGAGTCCGCAGCAAGTGCGTAGGCGAGATTCGTCTGTAGGCCGACAATTTTCTCGAGCTTCACCCCTTCTGCTGGCTTAATCGCGTATCGGGTGACCGTCGAGCCAATCGTGACTGCATCCATTTCTACATCAATGTTGAATTTGCGAAGTGTTCGTTTAATCGTGACTGAGTTGGTTTTCACATCACCGACATCAGGACGCCCCTTGTCTTTATTGAGAAGTGAGAGTGGTGGAGGAGCGTACGTGCCACGGAAGCTTGATACCAAAAAGTCGGCAGTATTTTTCTTGAGAATACGATCGGTAATAGAAAGTTTTTTAGGCTGGTCTGATTCAGGTACTGGTACTTCTTCAGGAGCGGTTTCTCCCGGCGCCAAAGGCGGCGGGACATCACCCACCACGATTGGCTCTTCGTCGGTCTCATCTTCTTCGGGAGTGTCCTTCTTAAAGAGATGGATGATGTTGGTGTCAAAGGTGAGGAAGAGTCCGACGAGGAGAAAAGCAAAAAGAAACACTCCCGCAACAATGTTTCCAAAGAGTGACGCAAGGGCAGTCTCCCCGAGCCTGCCGAGGATACCTCCATGACTGAGTGTGAGTTGCAACAACCCGAGGGACGCAAGAAAGAACACAACAACGCCAGTGATTTTTGAAAAACTGATGTGATTGTCGTCACGTGGCTTGAGAAAGATATACACGAGGAGGAAACAGACAATAGGTGCAAGCACAAAGCCATACCCAAAAAGGTAGTCGAGAGCAGTTTGTGTTCCATTGCCCACAATCCCTGCATACCCAAAAGAAGAGAGTATAAAGAAGATAGCAAGCACTACAAAAAAAAGAGCACCAATTGCTTGTTTTGTGTGTGGCGAGAGATCTCCAAAAAAGGAGCTCTTCGGTGGCGGTGTGGGGATGACCCGTGCTTTACGTCTAGGCATGTGCTGATTCAAATCTCACTAAATACTGGTAAATAAGTATACATACTATAGTACCACACTCGGTAGCTCTACTTCTCGATAGAATAGGTACATGAGGTCAGTAAAATCGTAACCGTACAGGAGTATGGGTGTGAGATAGAAAGTAATAAAAGAAGTCCAAAAAAAGAAAGAGAATAGGATAAACGACAGACAACAGATTAAACTATTCGTCAAAGACACAAATGCTGAAAGAGGTGATATCATGGCGTATAACTGTCCTTAAAACAGTTCCGGTTACTTAAAGTCGTTATAAGACATATGGAAGCAAAAGAGACACTATTTCAGACAGGTCCGCGACACTGCATGGTAGAAGATACTGAGTTTTATAAGTATATTTTCAAAAAGACAGAAAAAATCGTATGTACAGTCTTTTATATCCTGCGTGTCGACGAATACATACGACAGGATGATGTGGTCATACGAGGTGTTGAAGAGACAGCCAATGCGCTCCTTGCGACCGCACTTCAAAGTCTGAAAGGGACACCGACACAGGCTGAGGAGTGTGCAAGGAACATACAGCACGCACTTATTGCACTTGAGGCACAGCTTCGCATTGCACATGCGTCAAGGATTTTGAGGGACGGGTATCTAGAAGTGTTTGTCCATGAGATTGACAGTGTGCAGAGAGCACTCCGAAAATACATAGATACTCCAGAGAGAAACCCAATCCTTGAAGGGGGTGTAACGCTACCACCTTTCCGTGAGCGACATGAACGAAATCTGGAGAAACGAAAACATAGTGGAGGAGAAGAGGGAAGGCACAGTGGAGTATTAGTGGTGAAAGCACGTTCACGCAGAGAGCAGATTAAAGATTGTATAAAAGACAAAGGCGAGGCAACCATAAAAGACATTGCAGAGAAAGTAACCGACTGTAGTGAAAAGACAATTCAAAGAGAGCTGATAGAGATGATAAAAGACAATGTCATTGTGCGAGAGGGCGAGAGAAGGTGGAGCAAGTACAAGCTCTTGTAAAAGACATTCTTGTGGTTTTCTTTGAATGGAGGATGTTGAATCGTATGTAAGGTGATGTCTTTATACAGCGAGGTAAAGTACAAAGGACATTATCGAGGTCGTTTCTTCGCAAAGTGATAAATGAACGATGTGGAGATGCGACCTCGGTACTGTTCTTTCAGATTACAAACAATGTGACACACATATCCCGTAAGATGTGGTGCACCCATTCGTCATAATACGCAGTGGTGAATGTGCTGTTTGTATCTGATCCCCTGATGTACAGGTTGACTCATTGTATGAATAAACGTACACTTTACCGAACATTTCTTTTTGGAGAACGTATAGATTTATACACATATCCACAAGGGAAATAGGGTGTAGGACTACAGATTGTCTGTATACTATACCTATTGCGCAGAGTGCGTGCTTTTGGCCATAAATTAAGAAGCGTAAGCGACTATAATTTTTAAGCCTGTCGTTTTTTTATACATAATAAAAAAACGATGAAGCGACGTAATTTGGAGGCAATGCAAATCTGTTCTTTGAAAATGTGGACTATAAGTTCACTCTATAAAAGTATGCAGATGCATACAATAAAGGGATAGACCTCCGGAAGTTACGGAGGTGAGCCGCGAATACTTGGAGCGGCGCAAGAGGTTGTCGGCACTTTGCAACAGAGGTGCGACCTTGAGAAGACACGTCAGTGTCGGGAAAGGTCGTTCCTCGGTGGCAAAGTGACATACAACCTGCACAGCTTCTGTAAGAAGAGGCCTTGTAAAATCCAAACTCCCGCCCAACCTTCTCCCTCTATGATAGATACTCTCGAAATTCAGTCTTCATCTCGTAGCTAATTCATATATATAAGGTGTCGACCTGTAACGTATATATGAAGTAGTGAATATTGGCGAGTAACCCCACGAAGGTTATTCGCGAATAAGAATTAATTCTTATTATTAAGTTAATTACTTAAAAGTAATACAGTTTATGAATATTACAGCAAACAATGTTGCTTCAAAGCTTTTCGTAGCTTTTGTTGCATCAGCAATGCTCTTCACACTTGCAACACCTGCAAAGGCAGCAACAGCTGAAGAGCTTCAGGCACAGATCGACGCGCTCATGGCGCAGATTGCAGCACTCAAGGGTGATACTGCAACTACACCAGCAGCAACTCCAAAGGCAGGATGTACGTTCACACGTCCTCTTACACTTGGTTCAGAAGGAGCAGATGTCAAGTGTCTTCAGGACGCAATGACACCGACATACTTTACTAACGCAGGTGGTTCAACTGGCTACTTCGGTCCAGTGACAAAGACTGCAGTTGCTGCATGGCAGACTGCAAATGGTGTTATGCCAGCAGCTGGATACTTCGGTCCTGTTTCACAGGCTAAGTACGCAGCTCTTATGGCAGCAGCACCAACCACACCTGACACTGATGATTCAGATGGTGATACACCAGCAACAACTGGCGACCTCTCAGGTGAGGCTTCACTCAAGGCTGTTGAGATCAACAATGGAGATGATCGAAACAATGTTGAGGAAGGTTCAACCGAGGTAGAAGTTGCAAACATCAATGTTGAATTTAGTGATGGTGATGCAATGATCACTCGCCTTGATATTGCTCTCGTGGGTGATAATACACCAACAGAGGCAGATCCATGGAAGGTATTCGGTGATGTCTCTCTTGTTATAGACGGAAAGACTATTAAGACTATCGACGCTTCAGATAAGGATAACTACCTCGATGAAGATGATGGTTCACTTCGATTCTCAGGTCTTGATATTGTGGCTATGGAAGATGAGGAAACCACCATTACTGTTGTAGTAGATGTAACAGACAATCTTGACGATGCTGGAACTGATGCTGACTGGACAGTAAAGGCAGGTTCACTCCGATTCGTAGATGCAGAAGATGTTACAACAACTGAGGGAGGAACTGGTGATCTTGAAGATAACTGGACAGGTCCTACTGCCGATTTCTCAATCGACACACTTGGTTCTGGTGACGATCTCAATCTTGAAGATTCAGACGAGAACCCAGATGCAACAACTATTGAGCTTAGTGAGAATGACAACACCGAAGAGGCTATCTTCGCGTTTGATCTCGCAGCTGATGATAGTGACAATGCTATTAAGCTTGACAATCTTGTTTCAGTCAACGTAACGGTTGCGGCAGCTGGTCCTGGTTCAAATCTGGACACACTCGTAAATGATTTCCGTCTCGAAATTGGCGGTGAATCATTCAGCGCAGAATCTTATTCTGGTGCTGGGGCAACAACTACAATTGACTTTGATATCAATGGTGACTTCACTATTGACGCAGATGATACAGTAACCGCTGTCCTCTATGCAGACTTCAATGACATGGAAAACGCTGATCAAGGTTCTACAAT
>CAZDUC010000003.1:17654-32079 GCA_964508585.1 uncultured Candidatus Saccharibacteria bacterium | reverse complement strand
ATCTCCTGAGTTCCTGTGGGTCAAAACTTGTTGCAACCGCGAGGGTTTCTCTTGACATTTTGAGTCTCCAAAAAGGTTGAAAGGTACTACTATAATCCTTTCACATACTACATTTGTATACTGCTTTATGCAACACTCTTCATACAAAGGACTGGCCTTTGTATGAAGAGCTTACTTTTTTCCGAGAAGTGCGAGGGCATCATCGAGGGAAAACTTTTCAATATCAGTGTTATCGGGAAGCCAGATGCGGGTAAACCCTCGGGTGAGGTAGCGTCCTGATTTTGACTCAAAGACCTTTATCATCTTTTTCGTCTTTGGGTGAATTCCTACTTCTTTGATGAGTTTTTCACCCGTGCGTGTTTTTTTTGGTTCTTTGAGTATATCGAGAGCGCGCTCAAAGGACACAGTGTACGGGGTGTCTTCGCCCTTCAGTGAACGGAAGTCTCCTGCATGCCCGATGTATGGGCCAAATCTGCCGGTATTTGCAATGATAGGTTCGCCCGTGTCTGGGTGCAAGCCAAGGGTGCGGGGAAGAATGAGGTAGTGAAGTGCATCTTCAATGGTTACCTCTGAAGGTACTTTTCCTTTTGGAAGACTTGCACGTTTTGGAGTAGGTGCCTTCTTGTACCCCAGGGCACCCTCTCTGCCTTTGGCATTCACCTTGCCTTTCACCTTTTCTGGAGTTTTACCCACCTGAACGTATGGTCCAAAGCGACCGTTGAGGAGATAAATCTCTTCTCCTGTCTCCGGGTCGGTGCCAAGTGGGGTGTCGTCTTTAATGAGTGAACCATCCATGAGTCGCGCACCGTTACATGTGGGCCATGTGCCACATGAGAGAAACTTTCCACCCCGTCCGAGTTTTATCACCATGTCCTTTCCACAAAGTGGGCAGGGGAATTCTTTTGGTCCTGCACCAAGGTTGGTGATTTTTTCAATATCTTCTTTCGAGAGTACCTTCGCATGGAAGGGAGTGTAGAATTCACTGAGTGTTTGCACATAGGCACGTTCACCGAGTGCAATTTCGTCGAGTTCGTCCTCCATTTCGCTCGTAAAATCATCACTGATGTATTCAGCGAAATGTTCTTCGAGAAACGATGAGACAAGGTCTCCGGTATCTGTGGGGAGGAGCGTCTTTCCCATTTTTTCGACGTACCCTCGATCGCCAAGTGTTTTCATTGTTGAAGCGTACGTCGAAGGTCTTCCGATACCACGCTTTTCAAGCTCTTTAATGAGGCCGGCTTCCGTGTATCTGCTCGGCGGTTGCGTTTCCTTTCCTTCACTGATGAGCTTGGTGAGTGTAAGAGGGTCGCCAATGGTGAGCTTAGGAATTTCAATATCTTCACCTCGTGCGCGCGTATCTACACGAAGCCATCCATCGAAAAGTACTCGAGAGCCAGTTGTAGCAAAATCAGGGACGGTTTCTTTCGAGCCTGAAATGTTCCCGATGACTTTTGTTCGCTCAATTTGTGCATCGCTCATCTGTGAAGCCACCGCACGTTCCCAGATGAGTGTGTAGAGACGTTTCTGCTCCTCCGTCGCCCCTGCGGTGTGTTTTCCGAAGTTGCTTGGACGAATTGCTTCGTGCGCTTCTTGCGCGGACTTGCTCTTCGTCTTGTACGTCCGTGGAGCGACATACTCTTTTCCATACTCCTTCGCGATGAGTGCGACAATTTGCTTTTGTGCGACCACACTCATATTCGTGGAATCGGTACGCATATAGGTAATGAGTCCTGCTTCATAGAGCTTCTGCGCTGCTCCCATGGTGCGTGAAGGTGACATGCCGAGACGTGTCGAGGCAACCTGTTGGAGTGTCGAGGTAGTAAAGGGCGGGCGGGGAACACGCTTTTGTTTTGAGGTGGTAATATCGGTAATAGTCCACGGATGCGCACTTCCTGCTTTTACAATACTATCTGCCTCTTGCTTCAACTTTGGTTCGATGACACACGTAAGAGGGAGATCGGTTTTCTTCTCTGTTTTCGTGAATGCGGTTAGGACAAAATACGATTCAGGGATGAATGCTCGGATGAGTCGTTCACGTTCCATAATGATGCGAAGCGCAGGAGACTGCACACGTCCTGCAGAGAGTCCGTAGCGCACTTTCTTCCATATAAGCCCTGAGAGGTCGTACCCAACAAGGCGGTCAAGAACGCGACGCGCTTCCTGTGCCTCCTTGAGGTGCATATCGATAGCGCGTGGATGCTCGAGCGCTTCTTTCACTGCTGATTCTGTAATTTCATGGAAGACAATACGCTTCGGCTTCTTTTTTGCACTGTGGATGAGTTCAGCAACGTGCCACGCAATCGCCTCTCCTTCGCGGTCGGGGTCAGTAGCGAGGAGAATGTGATCAGCCTTCAGTGCCTCTTTCCTGAGTTCTGCAATGACTTTTTCTTTTCCTGCAGATTGGATGTATTTAGGAATGAAACCACCCTCAATATCAACAGCGTCCGTATTGCTCTTTGGGAGGTCACGAACATGACCAACCGATGCGCGCACGGTATAGCCGGCGCCAAGATATTTTTCAATGGTCTTTGCTTTCGCCGGTGACTCAACAATCACTAATGTAGTACTCATGAGCATAATTCATACTAGGGAAGTAGTTGGCTGTCAAATAATAAGGATGATTTGCACGCCGATTATGTAAAGCTGATTCTGGTTTTTAAAATCTAGAAGATGGTTAAGTCCGAGAATATATATAATAATGGCCCGCATTTGAAGCGGGCCATTTCGTGTCTACGAGTGATCAGAGACCACGTTTAAACACGAATAGTTCTAACTACATTTCTTTTTCCCTGTACTGCCTCGAAACAGACCTGCTTCAATGACATTCCAGGACATGTGGCTTGAACGAGTAGTTTTTCAAAATCACGATGAGAAAACTTCAGTCGATTATCATTGATATTTATCGTTGAGTGATCAAGGTGAACTCCCCAAGGGAAGAGTGCGACTACCAGAGGTGCTTCGTTGATGTGAAGGGAGTACCCCCACCGATGTGTTTCATCTGGTGTGATTGTTGCATCAATGTACCGAGCTCCAAACGACATCGCTTTTCGATCTGTGAAAGAAACTTCACAGTTGAGATAGAGTAATGGTGTACGACGCAATATTTCAATTCTGGTTTCGTTTAGCAATGGACCGAATGCCCGGTGAACCATTTCTTGATAAAGAATGAACATCGGTAGAAGACGTATCTCAGTCTTGTACAACAATTCACTCGTCGTGTTGTTGTTTATTCCCACAGCAATCAAGACACCAGGAAAATGTTGAAGAAGGGTCATTTGAAGCGTAATGAGTTTATTCAAAATTTCTTCTACTTCAGTATCTGGCACTTCTTGTTTATGAACGTGAAGTTCCAAAATTGAGAGTGACGCGATTTTTTTGCAGATATCTATGATCCTATCTGTTGAGTCTGACAGTTCAGTAAGAGTATCAAAAGCAAGAGACAGTGTATGCACATCCCCCAAGAAAAACAATGAAGGGAGTCGTAGAGCGTTATCCATGAATGAAACACGAACTTTTGTTCTTGTTGCATCTGCGTAATTGATAAGTCGCTGGTACGTATCAATCAGTGAAGCAGGATATGAAATGGAGTCTATGGCCTCTGCTGTACCATGTTTGCAATGAGGACACTTTGCTACACAGCTACCTGCACTAATATCAATGAACAAATCAGACATTTTGAACCTCCACGTTGGGTGAATGACTTACGATAAGTTACATCATAAGTGTGATTTGTCAACCTGTCGTTCAAGAACAACCCTTAAAATACGCGCCTTTTTGCTTGTGAGTGTGTTCTATCTTTATGCACAGAAAACGCGACCTGAGTATGGTCGCGTTTCGCGTGGCGTGGTCAACTGGTGAAGTTAATGTTTCGTCACTTCACGAGAATCCATTTCTTTTTTTTAATCATTTTGATTCGTTCCAAAAGAAAGAACCATTCAAAGCTCCAGATAAAAAAGAGCATTGCTAGCGTAGAGTAGATGATAAGTACTCCACTAAATAAGCAACTCAGAATTGCGATGTAGTGAAAACCAAATCCTGGAAGAAAAAAGTCTACAACGTATGAGCATACCGCTAGCAAGAGCAAAAAGAACGCCTCTTTGTACATGATGAGTCTCCTAAGATGTGATTATTTGTTACAAGAAAGTACCCAGCGTAGTATATCGAATTGGAGGAAATAATCATATATATTAGACCTTATAAAACACCCCATTCTGCTCACGAATGTAGCCTGCGAGTTCCATGCGCATGAGGAGGGTGAGGGTGTCTTTGGGGGGATAGGGAAGGGCGCGGATGAGTGAGTCCTGGTCTTTTGGCTCGGTGAGGATGGTGAGGACGGCGAGCTCTTCCTCAGTGAAGAGCGTGGTTTGTGTCGGTACGTCTGTCTTTTTTTCAATATTGAGTGCGAGCAAGATATCCTCGGGTGTGGTTACTGGCGTTGCGCCAAGTTTTAAAAATTGGTGTACGCCACGACTGTTGTCTGAAAAAATATTTCCGGGGACGACAAGCAGGTCTCGATTGTACTCAGCGGTGAGACGTGCAGTGATGAGCGTGCCTGACTTCTCTCCTGCTTCAATGAGGAGTACTGCTTGAGAGAGGCCAACCATGATGCGGTTACGTTTTGGAAATGACCATGGTGTTGCGGTAAATGTCGGCTCAAATTCACTCAACATTCCACCTCCACTCGAGAGAATTTCACGAGCGAGCCCTCTATTGGTACGAGGATAGATAACAGCATCATCGATCCCAGAACCAGGGACCGCAAGGGTGTACAGCTGTGCGCTAAGCGCTGTCCTGTGCGCGAGCGCATCGATGCCAAGCGCAAGTCCCGAAATGATAGCGACGGGGTAGCCCCGGAGTCCACCGATGAGGTACTCGACTGCTTGTTTGCCGTAGTTGGAATAGTGACGGGAGCCGACCACCGCGAGGCACATCGTGCCTCGCGGTGGCAAATTTCCTCTCACCCACACATACTGAGGCGAATCAGGTATTTCCTCGAGTGCGGGGAATGTGGTGTGAACATCCTCTCTGTAGAGTGGAAAATCCATATTCCAGATAGTGTACCACCTTGCAGGTTCTCATACGTGTGGTAATACGGTATAATCGTCAGGTTAATCTGAACCATATGTTAGATATTAAATTCATAAGAGAAAACCTTGATCTCGTCAAAATGGGTGCGCAAAAGAAACACATGGTGGTTGATCTTGATGCGCTCATTGCTCTTGATGACACTCGCAAACAACTCCTCGTCTCTGTTGAGGCAAAAAAAGCTGAGCAGAATGTGGTCTCGCGAGGTGTCGCTATTTCTAGAGATGAATCAGAGCGAGCACAGCGTATTCTTGAGATGAAGATGCTGAAAGATGAAATCCAGAAAGAGGAAGAAGAGCTCAAAGAGGTGATGCGCGCTTGGCAAGAGCTCATGCTCCAGGTCCCCAACATTCCCGACATGTCAGTCCCAGAAGGAAAAGATGATTCGGATAATCGTGAAATCAAGACCTGGGGAGAAAAAACACGATTTCCATTTACTCCAAAGAGTCACGTCGATATCATGACCGCACTCAAGATTGTGGACTTTGAACGAGGTACGAAAGTACATGGCTTTAGGGGCTACTACCTTCAAAAGGGAGGCGCTCGTCTCTCGTGGGCAATTTGGAATTACGCACAAGACTTTTTCCTCAAGCGAGGACTTGATCCACTCATTGTGCCTGCAATCGTGCGAAAGAGTAATCTCTATGGTACGGGGCACCTTCCAAACGACGCGGAGGATGTGTACAAAACACAAGACGAGGATTACCTCATTGGCACCGCAGAGGTATCAACCATGGGGTACTACGCTGATGAGGTGATTGAGCGAAGTGAGCTACCGATTAAGTGGCTTTCATTTTCACCGTGTTTCAGACGTGAGGCTGGGAGTCATGGGAAGGATACAAAAGGACTCATCCGTGTGCATGAATTCTTCAAACTCGAACAGGTTATCCTCTGCGAAGCGAATCATACTGAGTCGGTGAAATGGCACGAATGGCTCAATCAAAATACTGAGGAATTTATCGAGTCATTGAACATCCCCTATCGTACCGTCTTAAACTGCGGAGGAGATCTTGGACAGGGGCAGGTAAAGAAGTACGACATTGAGCTTTGGGTACCGGGTGAGGAGAAGTATCGAGAGATTAGTTCTGCATCATACTTCCACGATTTTCAAACACGTCGGTTTAATATTCGCTACCGTGATGAAGAAGGAAAGTTACGGTATGCACACTCACTCAACTGTACGGCGATTCCGACACCACGTATCCTTGTGTCGCTCATAGAAAATTTCCAATGTGCTGATGGTACCGTACGCATTCCACCGGTTCTTGTTCCATATTTTGGCTCAGACGTACTACAATAGAGTCGTGGCAAAGCAAACTGAACCTCACCTACGTACCCGTACTCGTTCCTCACCAGAACGCCAAACTTTTTTGTGGCAGATTTTTCGTGGGATGATTCGACTCGGTGTCTTTTTTGTGGTGGTAGCGGTCGTGTGGTACGTCACGCGACTTCCATTTTTTTCACTCGACACCATAAAGGTCTCTGGAGGTGAAACTATCTCACACGATGACATCTCCATGCTTGTTTCGCAAGAATTACGTGGAGCGTATTTTCTGATTGTTCCAAAGAAGTTTACGTACCTGTACCCAAAGGATCGTATTACTGAAGTACTTGAACAGAATCAACAGCTGTATGATATAGAGGTCCTGCGTACCTCCAGAAATGAACTCACGGTTACGTTCAAGGAGTACATTCCTCATGCACTCTGGTGTAGTGATTCTGGGGCAGATTCGCATTGTTATTACATCACCGAGTCTGGACATGCTTTTGCAAAAGCACCGTCGCTTGTCGGTGGCTCATTTGTCCGTCACATAACAGAGGGAGAAGGTGACGTGCGTGAGGGCGAAAAAATTTCAAAAGAGGCACTTGTCCGTCTTGATACATTCATTGAAGCACTCACGCTGAATTACGGATTTCGAGTATCAGAAGTACTCCACAAAAAAAATGGAGATATCACGTTTAGTATCAATGGAGGTGGCGAACTATTTGTTACTGGTGAAAAAAGTTTTGATACTGTGCTCAAAAACATTGGTTCGATACTCGCTTCCCCTGAATTTTCTCACATCAAACCCGGTAACTTCAAGTACATCGACATGCGCTTTGATAACAAAGTGTTCGTCAATGAATCTCTTGATGAAATAGGTACCACTACTGAGGTAGGTTCAACACTTCCTGAATAGCTAAAAATGTGGTATTACTTGACACTATGTCATTTTGGCACGAACTTCCACGCCCTATTATGGTGCTTGCACCACTTGCGAATGTCACTGACGTCGCATTTCGTCGTGTAATTGCAACACACTCTCGCCACAAGCGAAAAGATGGAACGTATGGAGGACCTGATGTGTTTTGGACTGAGTTCGTTTCTGCAGATGGACTCATGTGCGCAACACCCAAGGGGAGAGAGATTCTCATGGAAGATCTTAAGTATAGTGAAGAAGAACGTCCTATTGTTGCACAACTGTTTTCGTCACACGAAGAGCACATGGCGAAAGCGACACAGCTCTGTATGGAGCTTGGTTTTGATGGTATTGATATCAATATGGGGTGTCCTGATCGAGCGATTGAGAAACAGGGATGTGGTGCAGCGATGATGAAAGACCCACGTCGTGCGAGAGAAATAATCCGCGCAGTGAAGCGCGGAGGAACATCTGCGGGGAAAACCATTCCTGTTTCAGTGAAGACACGTATTGGATACAACAAAAATGAAATTGATACCTGGCTTCCCGAACTTCTTGCAGAGCATCCCGATGCCATTACCATACATGCAAGAACTCGAAAAGAAATGTCGAAAGTACCTGCACGATGGGAGCATATCGCACATGCGGTAGCACTTCGTGATGTATTGCAACAAGACATTCCTCCCCATGAGCGAACGCGTATCTTAGGGAATGGAGATGTTGTATCTCTCGCAGATGCTGAAAACAAAGTGAAAGAGACTGGAGCTGATGGGGTGATGTTTGGACGTGCAATTTTTGGAAATCCATGGTTTTTTAATCCAAAGTACCATACGCTCGACATAAGCGTTCACGAGAAGTTATCAGTGATGTGTGAGCATACAGCGCTTTTTCAGACACTGCTCCCTCATAAGAATTTTGCGTTAATGAAGAAACACTACAAGGCATACGTGCATGGTTTTGATGGTGCAAAGGAACTACGGATGGAGCTTATGGAGACACGAGATGCATCTGAGGTTCGAATAGTTGTGAACAGATTCTTGGACGAGTATCTAAACAGGTGATGTCACTCTGGTATACTGTAGGTAATGAGTGAGGTATTACACGCAAATATTTTCTTTTTTATAACAGGAATTGCGGTTATTGTCTGTTCAGCGATTTTTTGTGTTGCGCTCTTTCATGCAATAAAGGTACTCAAATCAATGCGACGTATCATGAATCGTATTGAAGAGGGAACTGAAATTATTACTGAAGACATACTCCACATACGCGAGTACTTTACTCAGGAAGGTTTTATGGCTCGCTTGTTTGCTTCGGTTGTCGGTCTGTTTCATAAGACCAGCGCACCCGCAAGGCAAGCAAAGCCAGTAAAGAGAAAGAATGAGTTAAAAATTAAAAACGAAGCGTAATCACTACTTATGGCACAGAAAAATTCTAAGAACGAATTGAGCACTGCACAGAAGGTCGGAATTGGGTTTGGCCTTACCGCAGCAGCGGTTACCGCCGCAGGTGCATTCTTTTTGTACGGGAGTAAGGAGGCAGCAAAGAACCGTAAGAAGGTAAAGGGCTGGATGCTCAAGGCAAAAGGTGAGGTGCTTGAAAAATTAGAAAAGGCAGAAGCAATCACTGAGGATGAGTACAAGGCACTCGTTGATACCGCAAGCAAGGCGTACGGGACCGTGAAAAATGCAACTGCTGGAGAGGTAAAGGATTTCCAAAAAGAAATGCAACAGCATTGGGTAGCACTCCAAAACAGTAAGGCGCTCAAGAAATTGGTCGCACCGAAGGCTCCTGTTGCAAAGGTTGCAGGGAAAGTAGCCTCTAAGAAAGTAGCAGTAAAAGTTGTCGCAAAGACTCCTGAAGTGAAAGCGCCAGCAAAAGTTGCTCCAAAGAAAAAGTAACGACACCCTATCCATACTCACCATCTACCGCGCCCGCATAGGGCGCGGTATGCTATAGAGAACTATGTTTCATACCCACCGGTCATTTGTGCGTGGACTACTCGTGTATGGAGTCTTCACCGTCATTGCGTCCGCAGTCATGGTGACGTTTGTTCTTGTGTACCTCCCCACATCTTCTGCTATCCCAGAACCCACTGAGTACACAGTGCAACATACTACAGTCACCCAGTCTCTCACGACCGATACGTGGGGAATTTTTGATCCGCGTACGGGTACTATTCTCAAGGGTGAAAACCTTGATACTTCACGACCGATTGCTTCAGTTTCAAAATTATTTACCGCACTCTGTGTGATGATGAGCGAGAAACAGTATGAGCCATTCACGATTCGTTTTTCCGATATTGAGACAGAGGGGCGGTCAGGAAAACTTCAAGCAGGATCTCGCATGTCACCCTATGAGCTACTTTTCCCGCTTCTTATCGAGTCATCGAATGATGCTTCAGTGGCGATAGCGCGTTTTACCGGTGATGCATGTACCACATCAGTGAGTACGGTGTCTCAGTCGCTTTCACTTTCTCATACGAGAATAGCCGAGCCATCAGGGCTGAGTGCAAAGAACACCTCAACAGTCCGGGATCTCAGTGTATTCTTTTCTTACCTCTATGATGCTCAACCGCACCTACTCGACATTTCGCGACTTCCCGTATACGTCGCGTCAAGTACGGGATACGTCAATAACAATCCTGCGGTACACATGGACGCGTTCATTGGTGGAAAAGTTGGCTTTACGCCTGAGGCAGGGCACACGTTTTTGGGGGCGTTTGGCGATAGCGACCGTGGTCGGGAAGTCGGCGTGGTGCTTCTTGGAAGTACCGACCTCGAACATGACCTCCAGATACTCAGTCGTGAGGGGGAGAAGATAGCTAATGCTTCTGCTATACTGTCACCATGATAGAAAACACACCAGCACTCTATAGAAAGTATCGACCACATACCTTTGACGAGGTGCGAAATCAAGACCACATCGTCTCTGTGTTGAAGGGTGCGATTGCGAAAAATATGATTCCACACGCGCTTCTATTTGTCGGATCACGTGGGACGGGTAAAACCACCGTGGCGCGTATTTTTGCTCATGCAGTTGGGGCAGAGGACGTCGACATCTATGAAATTGACGCCGCATCAAATCGAGGCATTGACGATATTCGAGAATTGAAAGAATCAGTCCACACGGCACCCTATGCATCCCCATACAAAGTGTACATCATTGATGAGGTGCACATGCTCACGAAAGAAGCGTTTAATGCACTATTAAAAACCCTCGAAGAACCGCCACTCCATGTCATGTTCATACTTGCCACAACTGAACGTGACAAGCTCCTCGATACTATAACCTCGAGGTGTCAGGTGTTTCAATTTCACGCACCAACACGAGAAGAATTACGTGAGACGGTACTCGCGGTAGCAACCCAAGAGCATTTCACACTCGATACACATGTTGCAGATAGTATCGCGATAGGAGCAGATGGTTCATACCGCGATGCGCTTGGGAGTATGCAAAAAGTCATGATGGCTTCGGGTGACACCGTCCTCACTGCTGATGAGGTAGCGCTCATCATTGGTGCTCCAAAAAATGTTTTGCTTCAAGAAGTGTTCGCTGCTTTTTCAGAAAAAAATTCAGAAAAAGGACTCACTGCTCTTGCAGAAGCGGTACGTGCGCATGTCGATATGAAGCTCTTCACCCGACTACTTCTTGAACGAGTGCGGACAGTCCTCCTCTTGCGATACACGCCAGGACTTGCAGAGACACTACTCGTTCAGTATGGTGATGAAGATGCAGATACACTCAAGACTGCCTCGCTTGAGGCAAAAACTACTATTAACTCGCATCTCATCCTGAGACTGATTGCTGCCAGTGAACAAATTGGGAAGAGTACCATCCCACAGCTTCCACTCGAACTTGCCCTTATTGATCATTGCGCTTGAGGTACGTATGCATGTCTACTTTGTACGTCATGGTGAAACAGCACTGAATCCACTTCATAGGCACCAGTCACCCGGAACGCCACTCTCACCAAGGGGGAGAGAGCAAGCGATGAATGTGGCCGAGTACCTTCGGACGGTTAACCCAGATCTCCTTATCACGAGTGAATACACCCGTGCGAAAGAAACGGCACAGGTGATTGGTATGCATATCGGAATGTCGCCCGTAACAAATGAACTTTTTTATGAAATCGTTCGACCCTCGTCACTTTTTGGTTTGTCGCACTTTCATCCAAAAACATTTTGGTATGTGATTTTGACATTCCTGAGACGATACAATGCTCAATGGCGCTTTGAAGACGCAGAAAATTTTTCGGATATTGAAAAGCGAGTACAAAAAGCGCTCACGTATCTCGCGTCTCTCCAGGCGACACACGCTTCGGTTGTTGTCATCTCACACACCGTGTTCATCAACAGCATGGTATCGTACATGCATCACCAGAAGCTCGGTTCAGTTGTTGGTGCAGTAGGGCAGGTACGCCACATTATCCAGATGAACAATACCGATATTATTCATGCAGAATGCACCAACGATAGCGAGCATATGAGCTGTACATGGAAGGTGGTAAACGGGTATACTGATACATCCCTATGAAGCAAACGTTTCCAGTTAAAACCTCACCTCGAGTACAAAACACAACGCGTACTCTGTACTGGGTGAAGCGCGTTACGCTTGTGGCTGCGTGCCTTATTTTTACCGGCAGTATGGTCGTCGCCTATGTGGTGATACAGGGAAGAAGTATCGTGTCACAACATGAAGCTTCATACATGGTAGCCTCACATGAAATAGGCGATGCTCTTTCAAGCACCACACCCGATACGTTTCCAATTGGAGTCAACCCACACACAAAACTCATTGCTGAAGATCCAGCACTTGCTGAGTTCGTCGATGAGCACGTTTTGCCTACCGATGGCTCACTCAGTGTGCTTCATACAAATTTCTTTACTCGAGTTCTAGGGAAGCTTGCTCTCCATTCGTGGTATCAAAATATTGCGATGCTCTCGAGTCGTGTACTCGTCATAGAACCTGGAGAACGAAAGGAGCAGGTCGCAGATAACTTTGCAAAAATTCTCAATTGGAATGCAGAAGAAAAGGACGATTTTTTAGAACGCATCAAGAATGAAGCACCAACACTCGAAGAGGGAAAGTTATTCCCTGGCACGTACACCACGAGTCGAGATGCGACACCATCTGACGTTGCACCACTTGTGCTCGAAAAATTTAATAATGCTGTGCTTGCTCGGTATACTCCAAGTATCGAGGCACAAGTCCCCCTCAATGACACCTTGGTTATTGCATCACTTCTTGAGCGTGAAGCACGAGATTTTGACGACATGCGTCATATCTCGGGTGTGATTTGGAATAGGCTTTTTGCTGGAATGCGACTCCAGATTGATGCGACGCTCCAGTATGCAAAGGGCACAAAATCTCGTTCTGCATGGTGGCCTCGCGTCTTGCCAGCCGATAAGTATGTGGTGTCAGCATACAATACGTATAAGCATGACGGCTTACCTCCCACACCAATTGCAAATCCATCACTTGAAGCAATCATTGCAGCACTGAATCCTGTGTCGACTGACTGCATGTTTTACTTCCACGACAGTAAGGGTGGATTTCACTGTACGGTAACCTATGAGGAGCATGTCGCACTTCTCAAGCAGTACTATGGAAGAGGGAAGTAGATTCATGACCATATGTTTACCTATCTTGAGACAGTCCTCATATCCCTCAGTGAATCCATCTCGCTTCAATGGTTTGTGTTCATTGCATCGATAATCGAAGAAATTATTGCACCAATTCCGTCGCCGACCGTCATGCTCGTCGCAGGCTCACTTGCCTCTTTGCAATCATACGGTATGCACGGGCTGTTTGTCCTTGCGTGCATCGGTGCTGCGGGAAAAACAGTCGGCGCGGGTATGGTCTATGGAATTGTGTGTATTGCAGAAGATGTCGTCCTTCACCGCTTTGGAAAATTTTTTGGGGTCACCCGGGAAGAGATCGCGCATTTTGGTACAAAAATTGGCTCTGGGTTCCGTGGGTACATGAGCCTTACCCTATTTCGAGCAGTGCCGATTGTCCCAAGTGTCCTTGTTTCTGTTGGCTCTGGGGTGCTTCGGATACCACTTCGTATGTTTCTTGTCTCAGCTTTTCTCGGGACGATTATTCGAGACGGTTTTTATCTGTACGTTGGGTACGTTGGAACTGATTCACTCCATGCACTCGTCAACACATCATCGAATGTTGAATCAATTGTTGAATACGGAGTAGTACTTGTCGTACTTGTTGGTGTCGGCTATGTGGTGTACAAGCGGAGAGATCGACGAACGACGTAATATCGTCTTGTACGCGATACCTGTTCACAGAGTACTGCGGTAGAAAGGTACGTGTGCGGTATACTAGTGTATATAGTTATGGCGGGGGCAATCTTTTTTGGACATTTCTTCGTATGGTACTTTTCAAGTGCTTTTCTGGACATTTTTAATGTATGGAAAAATTTTATGTGGTTTATTCTCCACTTTTTTTCAATACCACTCTTACTCAAAACACTCTTTTCACCATGGAAGCGTATGACCGATACCGATAGGCATCGAACCATTGAAGAATTTTTTTCTGGAGTGATCATGAATCTCATGTCACGAGTATTTGGTGCCTTTGTTCGACTCAGTATTGTTACGGTTGGAGTGATTGCACTCACTCTTGGAATCTTCTGTCTATGTCTCATTCTCCTCACGTGGGTTTTTTTACCGGTCCTGTTCACTGGTAGTGTGGTGTATGGAGTAATGCTTCTTGTATGAGTACCCTCACCCCTCACGTAGAGATGTATGCACCGGGAATGGCGCTCGATGCGCTACTGCCAAAGAAATACCGTACGTATGCGCTCCGTGTGCTTCTCGTCCTGCTTGTCTTTTTTGGAATCGGTATTCTTGGATATGTGTCTTTTGATTCTATACGGAGTGGTGGTTTTACACTCGATGGTCTTTTTGAAACGATGGCTCCAGTGACTGGCATATTTTTGATACTCCTCGGTGTCTACGGAATACTACTTTTGACTACGTGGTACTACAACACGCTGTACTTCCGCGGAGTGCGCTCTGTGCATGACGGAGATTCCGCTCATGAGCCTGGTATTACGTTTGAAGTTGCACTCATTCTCGCCGATTCTGACACTGACCTCACCCATGGGTTCCTGACCTCATCATACGGAAGAGAAATCATGATTC
>CAZDUC010000003.1:9689-17644 GCA_964508585.1 uncultured Candidatus Saccharibacteria bacterium | reverse complement strand
TTGCAAGGATCACGTCAATTGATTCATGTTGATACATTGTCGCTTCTCCCTGATAGGTTCATGACGCTTCAAGACGTAGGTGAATTCTTGCTCAATACCGATCTCTCATTTAACGAGTTCTTGTTTCAGCATGGGGTCACTCCCGAACTTTTTATTGGAGCGAATGAATGGGTGTCGCGTGTCCGTATACTCTACAAGAAGCGACTTCGCTTTTGGAGCAGGGATGCCCTTGGAACTATTACGGGTATTGGGAGAGAACTCTCATACGGAACGGCGTACACACTCAAAAAGTATCAGCGTGATATCAACACAACCTCGGCATTTTCAGTCTTTCTCAGCGATACTGCGTATGCAAACGACATCATCGAGCACATCGAAGCAACACTCACCCGCGTCAAGTCATCCAATGTGCTACTCATCGGCGAACCAGGCGTCGGGAAAATGGATATTCTCATTGAATTTGGAAGGCGTATCCGTGAGGGGCATTCACTCGCCTCACTGAGTGCAAAACGATTAGTAGTGCTCGATACCGATGTCTTTGTCGCATCACATAGTTCGAAGGAAGAGTTTGAATCATCATTTTTAGGCCTCATGGAGCAGACTGAGCATGCGGGGAATATCATCATCGTCATCGAAAATTTTTCACATTTCCTACGGAGTGTCGCGTCACTTGGTGTTGATGCGGGAGGGCTCTTGGAACGGTACCTCAGTTCTCCCTACGTGCAAATAGTGGGCACGGTTGATCCACAAAACTACCATGCAGAAATAGAGAGTAACCATGCGCTACTGCAGTACTTTGAACCAATCATGATTGCTGTGCCAGATCTGTCGAGTAGCATACGAGTTCTTGAAGAAGCGACGTGGGTGCATGAGCATACACACCACTTGTACTTTACCTACCCTGCACTGGTGCGTATTGCTGAATGTGCAGAACAGTACATTGTTGAAGGGGTTATGCCTGATAAGGCGGTGAGTCTCCTTGCGGATATTGCAGTCCATGCAGGGCAAGAAAAAGTGCACAGTATAGACACCGCATTTGTCGATACGAGCGTAAGCTTGAAAACAGGCATTCCTTCTGGTCCAATGAGCACTGATGAGCGTGAGATACTCATGCATCTCGAGGAGATACTCCACAAACGAGTAGTTGGGCAACATCGTGCAATAGAGGTGATTGCGAGCGCAATGCGACGTGCGCGCGCTGGGATTCAGAGTACGGAGAAGCCAATCGGTACATTTTTATTCCTTGGTTCAACGGGTGTTGGAAAAACAGAGACCGCAAAGGCACTTGCACACACATTTTTTGAGAGTGAGGAACACATGGTACGTTTCGATATGTCTGAGTACAGTGGTCAAGATGCACTCTCGCGTCTCTTGGGCACGAAGGATACACCCGGTGCACTCTCATCCGCGCTTCGTGAGCATCCCTACTGTGTGCTCCTCCTCGATGAGTTTGAGAAATCAGCAGAGGCAGTACGAGACATCTTTTTACAAGTCTTCGACGAAGGGGTGTGTACCGATGCGAGAGGAGCAAAGGTGAATGCACGAAATACCATTATTATTGCCACCTCAAATGCAGGAAGTGACCTCATCTGGAAGTACATGCAAGAAGGAAAACATCCAGAGGAAGAGAAAGAGACCATCATCAATACCATTATTGAACGTCATGTCTATCGACCGGAGTTACTCAACCGATTTGATGCAGTAGTCCTCTTTGAAGCACTCGATCCAACTGAACAACGAACCATCGCTGGTCTCATGCTCACTGATTTGCAGGAAAGAATCAAAAAGCGGGGGTATGAACTCGTTGTCGATGATGTGCTTTTAACCGCCCTCATGAAAGAGGGGTACAACCCTGAATTTGGTGCTCGTCCAATGCGGAGAGCGATTCAAGACCTTGTGGAGGAGAAGGTTGCACGAAAGATTCTTGAAGGTGGGTTACGACCTGGTGCAACCATTCACTTCATGCCAGAGGATTTTCAGAGCAGTGAATAGACCTCTTGTGAATGGGTGAGGTATGCACACAGAGCGCCCGCATTCTCGCGGGCGCTCTGTGTGTACTCCATAGATTGTCTCGTGCTGGTACGAGCGTAGGTGACGATTTATTTTTTCACCTCAACCTTAATGCGGTGCTCACGTGTCTCTTCACGTCGAGGCATGGTGACCTTGAGAACGCCTTCTTCGTACACTGCCTTGACATCGGTGTTTCGTACTGGAGCAGGGAGTGGAATAATGCGTTCAAATGATCCACGTCGAATCTCTTTTGTGTAGTGATTTTTTTCTCGCTTTTCGTTTATCTCTTCACGTTTTCCAGAGACGCGAAGATGGTTGTCTTCAACCTCAACATCGATATCTTCGCCCTGAAGTCCTGGGAGATTCATCTCAGCAATGATTGCATCACCGTCTTCGTATACATCTGCAGCGAGATCGAAACCCGCACTTTGCATACGGAGAGAGGGGAGAGTAGGTACTTCATGAAGGAAACGATCGAATTCATCAAACGGTTCCCATTTTATAAGTGACATAATAACTAAAAAATTAATTACAAGCTTATAACGACCTTTCTACACATATAGTATACTCTCGGCATTTTTAGATTCAAGTAAGGAAGAATTAGAGGAGAGAGTGATGTAGCTATGTAACTCAGCGGCTATGAATCGTCTTGCTTGTGGATACCTATACTTACAGGAATGATTTCAAATCAGAGAAAGCATCAATTACTTTCCATGCTTCATGTTGTACCATTGCGGGTGCTGTTCTAAAGGTGATGCCCTTACCAGTGGCACGAAACATCTCGAGGTCATTTGCACCATCGCCGACGCATGCGCACTCGGTAAGGGGGATACGGAGCTCGTCACAAAAGTGCTGTAGATGTAGAAGTTTTGCGTGTGTCTCATCTCCGTAACTGCGAAGATCTTGGAGCATTTCGTCAGCGTCAAAAATAAGACTCGTATTTCCTTTCCGTACATCCACATGGAGTGCATCTGCAACTGCATTCGTGAGTATATCAAACGAGCCAGAAATAATTGCAACGGTGTAGCCACCATCTCTGAGGTATGTGACAATGTCTCGTGCACCTGGTACGAGTTCGAAATGTTGCAATGTCGATTGTATGAATGATTTTGATGCTAATCCATTTTTCTTGTAAATGACGAGGATCTGAGCCAGCCACTCATCATAGGTCATACTGCCTGACTGATACGCCTCATACATGCGCTTATTTTCTTCGGGTGTCATACCAAGTGCACCATGGAGGTCTCTCCAACTATTTCCACGGATGAGTGTGTCGTCGATGTCGAAACAAATAAGGGTGATGTTGTTCATTGCATACCAGTATATACGGCTGATTGTCTTTCTGCCAAGCTCCTATTCGTATAAACTGGTATTTGACAGTACTATGCACATGATTTTTAGCACAGAAGGAGTATACTGAAGTATTAGTTCAATGTTTTAATTTTGTACCAATGGTATGTTGCAACACGAAGCAGTTGGTGGAAAAGAGGCAGTGCGTACGAGTGCTGGTGGAGAGATACCTCCTCATCTTGATGATGAAACTTTTGATATTCAGAGAGAGCTCATGAGAAGAATGCTCAATAAGGATAGTATTGAAGATATTCCTGATGCAGAGGGTTTTTCCTGGATTACGAAATTTAGCGAACAATTCAGAATATGTCTTAATGGGCATGCAGGAGCATACGATCCTGCGAAAGATACCAAGGATGCTCAAGACATGCGTTCTCTGTATGTAACAGATAAAGATACGTTCTACGCAGAAATGCAAAAAGCTCTCGAAAAACAGATCCACTAATTTCGTGCACACGAGATCAGTAGTCGCATTATTCGTTTTAACAACTTTTGTATGCATATTTCTAAACTCTTTGATTACTCTGTTCCACTCGTCGCCGCGTCGACAATCCTCGTTGTTGGTGCGTGTGCCATGACCCTCTATGTGGGTAAGGTCGTGTATGACATTAAGATTGCAGACGATACCATTGAAGTGACTGGTTCATCGCGTGAAGCGGTGGTCGCTGATGAAGCGAGGTGGGTGATTAACCTTGAAGCGAAGACAGGGGTCAACGATCAGCAAGCTGGGTTTAATCGGCTCGACGGCGCCGTATCAAAAATAACCGAGTACCTCACCCGTGAAGGATTTAACGAGTACGAGACACCAACGGGAAATTCGTACCCAAACTTCACCTACCCGCAATATGGAGAAGCGATTCAAACTGGATACACGGTGTCACGATCGGTTACCGTACGAAGCAGTGATGTCGAGAAACTCAGTGTACTTGCAAACAATATTGATCCGCTTTCAGGCACGGGGTACACCGTTACTACAGGAGCGCTCGAACTCACGTACAGCAAGCTTGCTGAAAAACGTATCTCGCTCCTCTCGAGTGCAATTAAGGATGCGGAAGAGCGTGCAAAGGCTATTGCGCACGATAGCGGGCGGACCGTTGGAGCAATTAAAAATGCCTCTGGTGGGGTTGTGCAAGTGCTCCCTGAAGGTGGTATTGAGGTGAGTGATTACGGAAGTTATGATACACAAAGTCTTCACAAAGAGGTGATGGTGACGGTGCGTGCGTCATTCCGTATCGAGTAGTATCAGAACTCGTCCGTATCAGGTATACTAAAGAAGTTCTTAATCGAGATAATACATTTATGCATATGGAAACACCAACTAGTGTCCCGCAGGTGACTTTTAAAATTCGAGTTCCAAACGAAGTACAGGCAGGGGTTTGCTCGGCTATTGATGCGTCGTGGGGTGAACTCACTACTGATGAGATGTTTACTGGGAAAAAAGTAATTGTCTTCTCACTTCCAGGAGCGTACACTCCGACATGTTCGTCAACACACCTCCCTGGGTACGAAGCAAAATTCGAAGAATTTACTGCACTCGGCATTGATGCCATTTACTGCGTAAGCGTGAATGACCCATTTGTCATGTATGAGTGGGGAAGAGGGCAGGGAGTGTCTCATGTCACACTCATTCCGGATGGAAGTGCGGAATTTACTGAGAAGATGGGGATGCTCGTCAAAAAAAATAATCTTGGTTTTGGAAACCGCTCATGGCGGTACAGTATGTTTGTTGATAATGGAGAAATAAAGAAGATCTTCAAAGAACCAGGGATGTCTGACGATTGTCCGATTGACCCGTTTGAGGTAAGTGATGCAGGAACCATGCTTGCCTACCTTTCAAAAGAAGCATAGTGCTTCAATATAGAATCGTTACGTACTAAAAAACCGTGCGGGGGTTTCCCGGCACGGTTTTTCATAGGTTACACTCAGTGTTAACTAGTAGGCAGTATGGTTCTCTGGTACGCGAGAGCAAGTTCTTTTGAAAAATCTTGAAACGAATATACAACCTCACCCTCAATGATGTAGTGGAAATGGTCTTCTATTTCAAAGCGTTGAATTCGAATACCGTTGGGATCTTCAATACGATACTGGTTAAAAGGAATACCGGTTTCGGTGATGCCGTAGGCATTTCCGTCCTCCAGCACACTAAACGAAGCAATACGAGGGTGTGTACGTGTAAACCAGTTCTCATTGTCGAATCGAACAGAAGTTAGGGATGTAGACAGTACTTCCTCAAAACTTGTTTCAGATACTTCTGCATACACAAAAATATTCGGGAAGGAGCATGCACCACAAATAATGAGAAAAAAGATTGTTTTAGAGAGATACGTATACATACACATGAGAGCAACTGATGTGGGAGACACCACAACACAATTAATACCAGTGCGGTGTGAGACAGACTTGAGAACAATATTGAAAATATTCTACATCTATAAATATTATTTGTCAATAGACTTATCACTGTACAGGTTGTAGGAATGCATGCTACTATTTATCTAACAAAACAGGGGCCTGAGATAGTCGGATCAGAAGCAAACGGTTTTGGTTATTTACTAAGTATAAAGTAGATTCAAATGAAGGGAAAAATCGCGCGTCTCACTGACCGAGGATTTGGTTTCATTACTCCTGATGAGGGAGGAAAGGATCTCTTTTTCCATGCACGTTCTCTCGTAGAGGGACTCATGTATGACTCTCTTAAGGAGGGTGATACTGTGTCTTACGATCTTGAGGATGGGGAGAAGGGACCTGCTGCTGTGAACGTAAGACTCGCATAAGCACCAAACAAAAAAACCACGAGGCCTTTGGCCTCGTGGTTTTTTTTTGTTTCGAATGAATGATCAAATTGTATTCTTCTTGAAAATCTTTCTTCAAAAAGAATTATTTAGTGATTAAACGATGTAGTAGTTACTAAATATATTTCATCGATAAATTTTAATTTTTCTAGTGCATGTATACAAACAAAATGTGTATAACTCATACTATTGATGATGAGCACGCGCTACAATGTAGTTACGCTTACCAGAGGTACACAATCCATTCATGTGAGGAGTGTGTGTCGCAGGTAGGGATACGTTCCTACTGCATGTGCTTACAGCCGAGCACTGTCTTGTGGGCGTAGTATGTTGAAAGTGGACAAAAGAGAGGTGGAGACTCCCTTGTTTGCGGAGTGCAATTTTATGTTGGAAAGAGCACCAACAGCGCACTACTCATTATTAAGAGTCAACATACTTGTACAAATTAATACAACGTAAAGCTTATGACTCACACGGAAAAAACCGTGCGAATTATTCAAGCTGTTGCGATGACGGTTGGGCTAGCAATACTCCTCTGGAGTACTGGTCTCCCAACATTCTTCCGCTCTGCGGAGGCGGCATCAATCACGAACGCAAGTGACACATTGTCAAGTTCAGCTCCAGGTCTTCCATCAAACCACACTATTCGTTTCACTACGTTAAATGGTGTGGCAACAAGTACAAACTTTACCCTCACCTTCGCATCACAATTTGATACAGCATCAATTGCGATCGGCGACATTGATCTCAGTGCATCATCATCTGGTGTCATGGTAGATCAGACAATCGCTTCGGGTGCAGCGGGAGCGGGTGTATGGGGAGTAACTGGATTGGGGACTGATGCAATTACGTTTACCACACCAACTGATGCATCTGTTCCATCTTCCTCTGCGATTATTGTGAAGATTGGAACGAACGCAACTGGAGGTACAAACAGAATTGCGAACCCAACTGCAACAACCACATCGTACGCAATTGATATTGCTGGTACGATGCAGGATTCAGGACAGGTTCGAGTCGCCATTGTTGATGAGGTTTTGGTTTCAGCGAGCATTGATACGTCCCTTACATTTACCGTCTCTGGAGTAAATTCCAGTTCAACAGTAAATAATAGTCCGACGACTACCATTGCAACTTCGACACCAGTAACCCTTCCATTTGGCACAATTCCAATTGGAACGTCACGGACACTTGCGCATGATCTCGCTATCGTTACAAACGCTGCAGCAGGGTACACCGTGACCGTAGAGCAAACAGGTAGTTTGCAATCGACAACGGGAGCGACCATTGATGGTTTCATCGATGGTACGAACACTGTCATTCCAGCAACGTGGCAAGGGCCATTAGGAGCGATAGCAAATCCAAACTCGTATGGTCACTGGGGTCTTACCTCAACTGACACCTCGATTCCTGCTCGAACCAATCAATTTGGTTCAGACCAATGGGTATCAGGAAGCACAACACCAATTGCAGTACTTGGCCACACTGGCCCAGCAGATGGTACAACAATAGGTTCTGGTGCAGCACGAGTTGGGTATCAAGTTCAAATTTCAGCATTGCAGGAAGCAGGTGACGACTATACAACGACACTTCGCTACATTGCAACGCCGACATTCTAAGCAACAGTACGAATATATGAAAAAACCCTATCTCCCACCACGAGAAGGGTTTTTCATTTGCGGGGCAAATGAAAAAGAGGTGCCCGAAAAATAATACGCAAAGCGTATATATTTTTCGAGGCCGCCTGAAAATTTTATTCCTAATAAATTTTCAGGCGTCGTCATGATGTGCTTTCATCTATTC
>CAZDUC010000003.1:0-9589 GCA_964508585.1 uncultured Candidatus Saccharibacteria bacterium | reverse complement strand
ATGTTTCGTATCAAAAGTATGACCAATATTCTGTAATAGCCAACATGTACTTTACCGTATACGTAACAGGTGGAAATATACGGTAAGTTGATGTTGAGAATATGCAATTGGTTAATTGGAAATGGTATAAGTAGTTGTGTGGAGTAAGAGACAAGCTCTGGAAGCAGAAAGATTTGTGTATAGAACACATACTCTTGAAGAAATGATTTGCTATACTTACATACACCAGTATGATACGTACGTTTATTGTAGCGAGTTTTTTTCTTGTCGTACTTTTTTCGGTGCGTGTGCATAGTGTGAGCGCAGCGCTTCTTTACTTTGATCCAAGTACCACAAACCTTTTTCGTGGCGACAGTGTCGCCGTTTCGCTTCGACTCGATACCGATGAGGGTGAATGTATCAATACCGTTGATGCGGTAATTCACTATGATCCAACAATCAACGCAGTTGATGTGTCTCGTGGAGATTCAATACTCAACATATGGGTGGAGGATCCGGTCATTGACAAGGTCAACCACACTATTCGATTTGCTGGTGGTATCCCCGGCGGATACTGTGGACGTATCCCCGGTGATCCTAGCCTCACGAACGTTATTCTTAAAATTATTGTACAGTCCCCGGGGCTCAGTATTGGTGGTGGTAACAATTCGTCACCCCGTCTGTGGCTTGACGAGAGCTCGCAAGTACTTCTCCATGATGGATATGGAACTCCTGCGCCACTCAGACTACAGGATGTCACCATTACCCTTGATGGCATGGTGGGGACACAGGTACAGGATACATGGAGAGATGATGTCCAAAGTGATACAGACATACCTTCAGACTTTGCCATCACACTCACGAAGGATGATGTCGCCTTTAATGGAGACTACTTTATCGTCTTTAATTCGAATGACAAGCAGTCAGGTATTGATCACTATGAGGTGATGGAGGAGCCATTTGCCGAATTTTCAAAATTTAAGTGGGGACGTGCTGATGCTCCATGGGAAAAGGTAGAGAGCCCGTATGTCCTCAAAGATCAAACACTCAATAGCACTATTCGAGTAAAAGCAATTGATAAGGCAGGAAATACACGCGTAGTAACACTCGTTCCGGATACCGCACTTAGAAGCATGTCCCGTGAGACGCTCATGATTACGATCCTGTCTTTGGGGAGCGCACTCCTCATTGGAGCACTCATCTTCTTTGCGATATGGAAACGAAAACGACGATTAGTAGCAGAAGCAACTGATTCATAGTATGCATTTTTCAAAAATACTTTATGGTGTGGTATGTATCGGAATTTGTCTCTTTGGCGGACAAGTAACTCACGCAGCAACACTTAAAGTGAGTCCAAGTACCGGCGTGTACACGGTGGGCAGTCCTTTTTCTGTCTCAGTTATTCTCAACACTGAGGGGAAGTCGGTGAACGCATCAGATGGACAACTCTCCTTCAACCCACGTGAGCTTCAGGTTGTGGGTGTGTCTCGTGGAAGTTCAATTTTCAATCTCTGGACGGAGGAACCAACGTTTTCAAATTCTGCGGGGACAGTTTCCTTTGGTGGTGGTTCACCATCGGGGTATAAGGGGGGAGGCGGTACTATTATTTCAGTTACCTTTAAGCCACTTGGAGCCGGTACACCAAAAGTCACGTTTAAGAGTGGCTCAGTCTTAGCTGCAGATGGTATGGGAACAAATGTGCTCACTGGAATGAGTGGTGGCACCTTCACCATCGCAGCAAAAGGAGAGACTCCCGCACCTGAGTACATTCCACCTGCAAATACGCCGCAGTCAGCAAAAATTACCTCATCATCTCATCCAGACGAATCACTGTGGTACAAAGATACGACGGCGAAACTTTCCTGGGCAGTGCCCGCTGGGGTAACCGCGGTTCGCATGACGCTCGATACTACATCTGGCACCGTACCAACAAAAGTGTACGAGAGCGCACTGACTGAGAAAGTACTCGAGGATCTCCCTGAAGGAGTTTCGTATTTCCATTTGCAACTCAAGAACAAGGATGGATGGGGGAGAATTAGTGAGTATAAGCTGTCTGTGGACACTGTTGCTCCAAAAAATTTCACCGTTTCAGAGGAAGCACCATCTTCTGAAAATCCAAAGCATGTACTCGTATTTACGAGTGAAGATGTATCACCAATTCTTGAGTACAAGATTCAAATCGATGGCAAAGAACCAATAGTGTTTAAAGATACTGAAAGTGCAAAGAAATTCACCCTCGAATCATTGACTCCAGGCTACCACACTATCTCCGTTGAAGCCTTTGATAGCGCAGGAAATGCCTCTGTGGCGAGCTACTCACTCACTATTGATGCGTTTGAAAAACCGACATTTACCGAGTACCCAACACGAATCAATACCGAGGTCATTCCAGCGTTGAAAGGAAAGACACGCCCACATGCAACTGTTTCGATTGAGGTAACCAGGGCGAGAGACAATGCAGTCGTGAGTGTTGCTGAAGGTGATGCAGGAGAGAATCCGTTTATGGTCACGAGTAACGATAATGGTGAATTCGTGTTCATCCCTGATACCACATTTGAGCAAGGGGTATATGTCATCACTGCAACCGCACGTGATCAGTATGGGAGTATGAGTGAAAAATCAAATGCGATTAAAATTATCGTCGAGGTACCAGGCTACATCGCACTTGGCTCAGTGATGATAAACATCCTCTCAGTACTCATACCGATTGCTGCACTCATCCTCCTACTCATATTTGGCTCGTGGTACCTCTGGCACCGACTTGCACTCTGGAAGCGAAGAGTGAAAAAAGAAACTGATGAAGCCGAGCAAAGTCTCCGAGCAGAATTCGGAGAGATACTCTCCAATCTTCACGAGAGTGTCGATGCGCTCAAGAAATCTCGAAAAGGAAAGCTCACCATCCTCGAGACGTCACTTGTTGAACGGATGGAAGCAGACATTGTGAACGCACAATCGAAGATAGGGAAGGAGATTGATGATATCGAGCAAATATTTAAGTAACGGTATGTATGAGTAGATATTTTTCCAAGATGTGGGTACTCTATAGGAACACATATTGGTATGTTTAATGCGCTTTGGAAATTACTTTTTCCTGCCTATACGGGAAAAAAATATACGACAGTCAAATACGCTTTTCCTGTGGTTGTTGTGGCAGCACTCTTTGCAAGTCTCGCGTCGGTGATTACGGAAAATAGCTCCTACGTTTCAATGAGCACAAGTGTCACCTCGGTCACCCGTGACCAGGAGTTTTTTATCGACATCAATGTCACGACACATGTCGCTGTGAACGCTCTTGATCTCACCATCGGATATCCTGAAGACACGATTGAGGTACTCGCCATTGATACCGGCGCATCGGTTATTACTCTTTGGGCAGAAGAACCGTATGCGAAAAGTGGAAAGATATTTCTCCGTGGCGGAACCTTTAGGAAGGGTTTCCTTGGTGAACATACCATTGCTCGCATTAAAGTGCGAGCCATTGAGGCTGGGAATGCACGCATTATGGTTGATTCCGCATCACTCGTTGCTGGCGATGGTAAGGGGACACCGGTGACGGTCTCAAAATCCGATGGGAAGAATGAGGTTATGATTGCGGTACTTGGATCAGATGGTATTTTCAAAGGTGAAGCGACTATTTCTATTGTTACCGATGCAGATGGTGATGGCGATGTTGATCTCAAGGATATTAGTTTATTTATGTCTGCGTGGTTTACTCGTGAGAAATCATATGACTTTGATGGTGATGGGCGCATGACATTTAAGGATTTTTCAATTCTCCTCGCTGACTCTTTCCGTAAGTAACTGTTGATAATTTTGTGGATAACAGTTGTATAGACTGTTATCATTACCTATAGGTACCTGATGTATCTACAACGATTTTTGGTGCCAAATATGGTGATTATACGGCTAATATATTCACTATTTCAGAACAGCGGACAATGAAACAGCAACGTATACAAATGAGAGCGCATAGAGAAATGCGGGGTTCAAGATATCTGATTTTCAGCATGCTGTCTTTTGTATTGCTTTCAGTACTTATATTCCTTCCTATTGCACCAGCATTTGCAGACGAGTCTGTGCCAGAAAGTGTTGATTCGGCTTCTGTATCTACCTCTGAAGAATTTTTTGATTCTACTGTACATGAAAGCCAAGTAATACTTGATGAGGTTGATGTGAGTACGCAAAATACTGAAATTGCTGAAAGTGATGTATCAAATATTGAGTCAGAACCATCGCTGACAGATGTTGTTGATGATACTGTTTCATTTGTTAGTTTAGAGCAGACTAAAGAAGAAAACTCCATACATACAGAAAGTACTGAGGTAGTGTCTACTTCAGACAACATACTCGAGACAGAATTGAATGCAACTTCGTCAGTCACTGAAATTGATGCATTGGGTAGTTCGACGGAAATGGTACTTGAAGAGGAAGGTGTGACTTTCGCAACAACACCTGGTGACACTCCAGTATCTGAAGTCGTCGAGTACGCTACGACGACCAAAATGCTTCCCATCACAACACTTCCCGAAACTATTGTACCAATAGACGAAATTGAAATAATCGATCAGGCTCCCGCAACTACGACTTCGATTGTGGGAAATGTGGTTACGGTCGTCAACAATAATGAGAATAAGTTCAGCTTTTCAAAAGATGAATGTACTACGGTAGGTGACGGAACATTTTATTGCGCGATTGCTAAAAAAGAGCCCGAGATACTTCATGTTGATAGAATTTTTTCAGCACCAGATGCAGATGGGGACAAAGAAATTTACATGGAAAAGGAAGGTGTCCTTACCGCACTTACTGATAATCAGAGTGATGATGATGCGCCATATTTTGATGAGGTCGCAGATACGATTGTATGGCACCGTCTTGTAGAAGGAAGGTATCAGATCATGCAATATAATGTAGACGATAATGAAGAGATACAGCTCACGCACGATAGTTTTAATAACATGCAACCTCGTATCTCTGGTGATATTGTTGTGTGGCAAGGATGGGTTGGAGATGACTGGGAAATTTTTCTTTCTGAAGAAGGCTCAGTACGTATGCTTACCGATAACACAGAGCATGATATCGCCCCAAGCATTAATGGGAATCACCTCGTCTGGCAATCATTTGAAGGGGAGGCGTGGAGGATGAAAGTATATGACATGCGCACCGGTGTGATTGATACCATCGAAAATGCCGAAGGTGGCTCTATTCTCAATCCACGTTTTGTCCTTGTGTACGATACTAAGCTTCAATCAGGAGATACAGAAACACGAGGATACGATCTTGAAAGTGGTGAGGTGATTGCACTCTCCGCAAAGCCAATTGAAGTTCCTGAAGAAATCCCAGATCCAGATCAAACCGGCGAGGAGCGAGCACTTGTTTCTCCAAGTGTACAACCAAAATCAAAAACAGACACAACCGATGATGATGATTTTCATAACACACCTGATTTTGAAAGTGATATAGAGTCTGGTGATATCGTCATCCCACCATTTACAGCAAGCTCTACAGGAGAACAAAGTGAATTGACTGCTGTTGCCACCACAACAACAGATCTTGTCATACCTACATATGAGCAAGTTCACGAAAGTACTGAAAAGAGTGTTGAATTGCAAAGTATAGAAGATGTCGTTGTTGAGCCTTATGCTGAGTAGTTTGGCACTTTTTTGTCCCACAGAGACGATTGTTTCTCTTAGGTAAGTAGTCCATAATTAAGTAGAAATGCCAGGAGGATTAATGAACAAACTTCGGAAGGGGAAAGTATTTCTTTCAGTGTATCTTATAGGTGCGATTCTTATCGGAAGTTTTGGTGATGGACTTTTGCGTTTTACGCAAGAGAGAACTCCTGTTGCGGAAGCAGCGCAGTCGGCAATTGATTCAGATGCGAATGTCACACCCACCTACCACCTTCAATCGGGTGCTGCGACTGTTTTTGTCAGTGATCAAGTGGGATACAAATTTTTTGTTGATGCGCCTGGTTATTGTGTGTATCGCAAGACCTCAGATGGTGGGGTGACGTGGAGCTCTACAACGACCGTGGATGCGCAAGTAGACTGTCTTGCAATATCAGTGTGGTACGACAAGTGGACACCCGGTGATACAGGCACACAGATACACATTGCAACAATAGATGGTAATCCCGATGATGTGTGGTATAACCGCCTTGATACCAATGGAGACACACTACTTCTTGGCTATACACCGGTGAGTGTTTCGACCACACAGGGAGGCACCCTCACCACAGGAGCAAACCAAGTGTCTATCACCAAGGCGACAAATGGGACGATATACACGGCGAGTATTGATGGGTCTGACTCATTTGTGATGCGATGCTCGGGAACGTGTAACATTGCAGGTAATTGGTCAGAAGCAGGAACAAACCCCTTTGGGCTTACGGGCAACTATGCATTACTCGCGCCACTTCCGGGAGGAGATATTCTCGCCATTCACCGTGATATTGTTCTTGAAGATATGGGAAGTAAGGTTTGGAATAATGGCACGGGTGCGTGGGATGTCGCGACAACTACTTTTGATACACACGCGCCAGATAACACCACGTACGACGTCGGCATGGCAATGACCGTACATCCCACAACGGGCGATATTTACCTTGCATACATTGCAAGTAGTACCGCACTTGGTTTGGATGATCAAATTAGGACTGCCATATACTCTGGCGGTTCGTGGACAGTAAAAGAAGAGGTGGTGCGATACACTGAAAAAGGGCTTACCAATGTAGCTATAGGACTTGATACAACAAATGATGATGTGTATGTGGCCTATAGTGCTCGTACCGTGCTTGCAACGCTTGCGTCCGGAAATGTGTATTGGCGAAAGTCGACAGATGGTATGAATACTTGGAGTTTTGAGTATGGACCAATCAACACATCTGCTGACGATATCTACGGTGTTGATATGAATATTATGAGCAGTGAGCGACTCTATGTGTCTTGGTTTGACGACACCGATAACGATATTTTTGGTGACACATTGCTCGATATTTCTGCTGGTGTTCGTGTAACAACAAATGCTTTTGATGAAATAAATAGTAACGACTTGTACACACAATCGACGATTGACCCCACAACCTCGGCAGCAGGTACATCTCACCTTCAGTCTGGTTCACAAATTGTTTTTACAAGTGATCAGGTGGGATATAAATTCTTTCGAGACGTGGGAGGGTACTGTGTGTATAGTAAAACTTCAAATGGTGGGACAACATGGGGAGCGACAACGACTGTTGACTCGCAAGTTGACTGTCATCAGGTGACGGTATGGTACGACAAGTGGACACCTGGCATTGCGTCGGCAAGTTCAAGTATTCATATAGTGACCGCTGATGCGGGTGCAGATGACCTCTGGTACAATCGACTCAATACGACAGATGATACCCTCCTCTCGGGGGGCACACCGACAAACATGACTGCCGGACAGGCTGGTTCTCTCACAGAAGCAGAAAACTTTGTCTCTATTACTCGCGGAACTGATGGTACCTTGTATGCGGTATCAAACGATGGTACTACCGGCCCTGATTCTTACATTGTTGAGTGTACTGTTTCGTGCAATGTAGCAGGTAACTGGTCGGAGACAGGTGCGAATCCACTTGATGCG
This sequence comes from uncultured Candidatus Saccharibacteria bacterium, assembly GCA_964508585.1. Lineage (GTDB taxonomy): Bacteria > Patescibacteriota > Minisyncoccia > Phycocordibacterales > UBA918 > Damh-18. The sequence goes on along the minus strand of CAZDUC010000003.1, from coordinate 2,005 downwards.
GCGAGTGATCAAAACATTCTTATGCCACTTTCTGGTGGAGACATTATGACTATCAACCGCGATATTTCAGCGGATATTCTTCGTTACAAAATATGGAATAACAGTAGTTGGTCTGTTGCGTGGACAACCATTGACGCGAGTGCGCCTGAAAATGCCACATACGATGTCGGTATGGACGTTGCCGTTAGTTCTTCTACAGGAAATTTGTATCTTGTTTACATTGCGCGCAATACCACTCCAGGTACCGATGATCAAATTCGTTCAGCACTGTACTCGGGTGGTTCGTGGGAGATAAAAGCGAGTACCGTCACCACTACCAATATGGGTCTCACCAATGTCGCGGTTGCTCTTGATTCCGCAAATGATGACGTATATGTCGCGTATAGTGGTCAGGGAATTGGAAACAGTGCCCTTACCGCAAATGTACTTTGGAAGTGATCGCTCGATGGGATGAACTCGTGGGGGTATCAGCAAGGACCGGTGAATACGGAGAATCCTGATGATATCTATGGTGTCGATCTTCCTATGTCGACGAGTGATCGCATATACGTGACGTGGTTTGATAACACTGCTGATGATATTTATGGAGCAACGCTCGTGGATCTTCCCAGTACCGCAGTGCCATCAACAGGTGCGCAGATTGACTCAGTGTATGCAAGTACATCAAGTGTCTATATAGGTGGTGCGATTACACTCTACAATACCTCAGATACTAATTCTTTTTCAGTGACGGGAGTGACACTCACTGAACATGGCACTATCGATGCTGGCCTACATCTCAGGAATGTGACGGTGCGCTACGAGGAAGATGCTATTGCACCATACGATTGCGCGAGTGAGTCGTATGATGGCAATGAAGCGCAATTTGGCTCTGTGGATACCAATGGGTTTTCTGGTGCTGATGGTGTCTCTTCATTTTCTGGTACGACACTTACCATAAGTCCCACGACTTCGTACTGTTTGTATGTTGCACTTGATGTACTCGATAGCGCGCCAAACGGCGCGACGATTGATATTGCAATTGCAAATCCGACAAGCGACGTGGTGGTGATGGGAAGTACCGCGAGTCCAAACACACAACAAGCCCTTCCTGGCACAACATCAGTAACGAACGATATGGCAACACTTGCACACTACCATTGGAGGGATGATAGTGGAAATGAATCAGGAGCAACTTCAACGACAAATGGCGCTGAAGACACCCTGCTTCTAGCACTTCAAAAAGAGACACCCGCGCGTATCCGTATGGAAGTGTCAAATGAGGGAGGTAGTTCAACTCCCGCTATGCAGTATCGCATAGAGTATGCAGAATATGGGGGAATGTGTGCCGACGCGAGTGGGTGGACAGATATAGCTGGAGCAGGTGGGCATTTCGACATGTATGATACGCCTAATCTTAATGAAGGTGTTGATCACACCACCAACATTTCTACCGCGATAGGTGGAGTAACCGATGAGAATAGTACTTTTCTTACACCCAATGGTGGCGTGAGGGATACTTCCTCGCAGACGGGAGATATTGTGCTTTCTTCTTCACAATTTGTTGAGCTCGAGTACTCTATTGTGGCCTCGACGAGTGCAGTAGAGGGAAGTAGTTACTGTTTTCGTGTGACCGATGAGGGTACCCCACTTCACACCTATACTAATTATCCCCGGGCGAACATAAACGCTGATGTCGCGGTGAATATTGCGACAACGTCGCAACAGGTGACAACATCTCTTCCTTCCACAAACTTCTATGTGGGAAGTGCGTTTGTGATTTCCAATAATAGTACGAGTCACGATGTGACGAGTATTACGCTCAGTGAACAGGGAACTATTGACGCACAGAACGACCTCAAGAATATCAAACTCTATTATGATCTCGATACCACAGCACCATACGATTGTGGCAGTGAGACCTATGTAGATGGTGCAACAGTGTACGGTTCTACCGATGTTGATGGTTTTTCAAGTGCAAATGGTACCTCAACATTTACTGGATCAGTTAGTATTACCACCACTG
>CAZDUC010000002.1:0-37463 GCA_964508585.1 uncultured Candidatus Saccharibacteria bacterium | reverse complement strand
CTTCAAAAATCAAACGAAAAATTAAAAGCGCTTGATAAACTGAAGTCAGAGTTTATCTCGATTGCTTCTCATCAACTCAGAAGTCCGCTCACTGCGATACGGGGCTATTCTTCAATGCTTGTCGAGGGTTCCTATGGTAAGCTCCCTCCAAAAGCACAAGATACCGCAGAGCGTATCGCTGAATCTGCAAAATATATGGTGAGTTCAGTTGAGGACTATCTCAATGTGTCTCGCATAGAATCAGGAAATATGAAATACGAGATGAGTGATTTTAACCTCAAACAGATAGTCGAAACCATCGTTGATGAGATGCGTCCTATCGCTATGAAGAAAGGTATCGTCATGGTGTTTCGTTCCGATTGTGAAGGAAATTGTATGATCCATGCAGATATCGGAAAAACACGGCAGGTACTCATGAATCTCATTGATAACTCGATGAAGTATACGCAAAAGGGGACGATTACTGTGGTTGTCCAAACAGATACGCATGCAAAAAAGATTCGTGTGATTATTCAGGATACCGGTATTGGTATGTCACCCGAGACCATTGAGGAACTATTTGACAAGTTTGTGCGGGCCAGAAACGCAAATGACATTAATCCTACAGGCACTGGTCTTGGACTCTATGTCGCAAAGAAAATGCTTCGGGAGATGCATGGCCATGTATATGCTGAATCAGAGGGTGAAGGAAAGGGCTCGACTTTCCGTGTTGAGTTTCATCTCGTATAGGGTATAGCCGTGCCCATTGAGATGGATTTGAAATACGTATCTCACATACGTGTCGTGCCACACGAGCTTTTGTTATGGGGCTGTTTGTGTTGTATCAATCTTGGTGAGATAGAAAAGCACCTCTTCCTCAATTGATTCGGGTTTCCGTTGGTTGGTTGCAAATATGGTGCATCCTGAGACTGGTGCGCATATTGGCCCACCAGCACCTCGAGCCACAATGTCGCCTTTTTTGACTTGTTCAAATGGTGTAAACACTCTCTCAAGTTCGTACGACGTATCAGGAAACATGAGGGAGTGCTGTGTGTCATATTCTACATACTCTTTTTCAACTGTTTCTACAACATGCTTTTTACTCATACGTAAGTTTTGAAGGAGGTGGAGGACGCAAAGAATAGCGACTTTGTAGGACTCCTGTTTTTCATGTGACCCAACTTCGACGACAAACGAAGGGACATCTCTTTTTCCACCAAAAAAACTACTTGCAAGGTTGCCTACAATGACACGATCCAAATTCGAAATAATTGTCTCAACAGGGAATCCTTGGATGAGTGCTTTATCAAATGTGCTTGTGGTGACAATCATGGGCGCATAGTCCTGTGTGGTGCTATGAACATCCATCCCAATATCGAAATCATTCCAAATTTTCTCAAGTTCTTGCGCTCGTCGCACTTCATACGCAGGACTGTCTCGTTTCGTGAATACGTCACCAGGAAGTCGGTTGAAATTAATGTCGACAAAACGCGACAGACGTGATTCCTCATCAGTGTGAGCATTAAAATAGTTTTCCGAGGCGTGGATATTGTGTGCCACAAAATACACCGAACCATTTTGCAAAATTTCATGCATCGGTGTGTGATAGAGAAAGTACCAGAGGGGAGCTAGTCCACTCGGTTCGTTTCCGTGTGTGAGCATCGTGATACCGAGCGTTGGTCCTGGCGTCCCAGAGTCAAATTTTATAACTCCGGGTATTCCGTCATACACAGAAGTGCGAATGATTTCAAATGTTTGACGGAGTTCATCCTTTGTTGGTACTGGTGTGTTGTGTAGTGTATCCATGTGAATCAGGTTCGCGTATAATACGAAGAGTGTAGCCAGAAAAGATCGGTTCGTCTAGCGACCCGTGGTGATGGAAAGAGTGAATGTGCTCAGAGCGATTTCTCCATTCGAAAAGTGGAGAAGTACTATCCTCATCCCGTCACAGTGATATACTTTACAGATTATTTACGAGTAACTGCATTACCACACGATATGAGTATGGAGTTTGATTGGAGCCCTGACCTTACCGTTTTTGATGAGACATTAGACAATCAACACAGGCAACTGTTGTGTCAAGTGAATAGACTAATTCAGTCAATCACAGAAGATACGCCGAAAACTCCAGTGGTACAAGAAGCAATTGCATTTCTCGATGAGTATACTCTGAATCATTTCAGAGCTGAAGAGGAATATATGAAGGCCCATAACTATCCCTACCTCGATGCGCATATTGCACTCCATACAAAATTTATAGAACAGTATACGGCAATCAAGGAGAGAATTTTAAAAGACAATATGCCGATTTTGAGTCCTGTTGAGCTTGAGCTTCAGCTATCGAGGTGGTGGATAGATCACATTGGAGGAGCTGATAAAGAGTATGCAATGTATATCAAAACGCATGCTGAATAGGTGAGATTGGTTTATCTATGAATAGCATCTTTTTGTGTAGAGCCTATCCACTAACCCCACCTACTTCGTGGCCGGAACGTACAGAGCGTAGCGACAATACGTTCCGAGTCTGTCACATTTTCTTCCCCACGGAAGAAAATGTGACGAGTGAGTCCTTCAAACATTCATCGTATATTGAATTCCTTACAGGAACGGTCCACTCATTGGGTCTTTTGTTTCATTTCATTCACAAAAGTCCTCAATGAGTCTTGCGCATGTGTTTTGTACACATGCTCACGCCTCATGTTTTCAGTCCTCGATGCCTCGTATCTGGGGTTATTGGATGTGCTCTTAGTTCATATTGAGCATGTTCGAAGGCATGAGGCAATACTTTTATAAAGGGAAAACCTTTGGTATCATGACACTATGAAAAAACGACTATTCACGGGACTACAACCTTCAGGAACACTCCATATTGGAAATTACTTTGGTGCACTGAAGCCATTTGCGGATGTGTGTCCCGAGTACGAGAGCTTCCTCATGATCGCCGATTTCCATGCACTTACCACCTCTCGTCATGCAGAGTTGCTTCGGCAACAGACACTTGATGTGGTAAAAGACTATCTTGCGGTTGGTGTGGATCCTGATTCGGTTGTTATTTTTAAACAATCAGATATTCCTGAGCACACAGAGCTCGCATGGATATTTGAATGTCTCGTTACGGTACCATTTCTCATGCAAGCCCATGCATACAAAGATAAAATTGCGAAGGGAATTGAGGCAAATGCAGGACTCTTCAACTACCCGATGCTCATGGCAGCGGATATCCTCCTTTACGATGCGGATGTGGTACCAGTGGGTGAGGATCAGCGTCAGCATGTTGAGTATGCGCGGGAGGCAATGACAAAGTTCAATAATACCTATGGGGAGACATTCACCGCACCACAAGAAATGATCATGAAGAGCGTGGGTATTATCCCAGGAACTGACGGGCAAAAAATGAGCAAGAGCTACAAAAACACCATTCCACTCTTTGGAACAAAAGATGACATCACAAAAGCGGTAATGAGTATTGTAACCGACTCAAGCGGAGAGAGGCCAGAACATGTCTACGCAATACACACTCTTTTTCAAAATGAATCTGCACTCGAGCTACTCTATACCGAAAATGCCGGAAAGTATAAAAATCTTAAGGATGCACTCATTGATGATATTGAGGCATTGGTGTTACCGATGAGAGAAAAGAGGGCGCAAATTACAGAATCAGACGTACGAGAAGTGCTCAGAAAAGGGAAAGAACGAGCAAGTGTACAGGCACAGAAAAAAATGAGTGACATCCGTCACAAGATAGGCATGTTCATATAGCCAAACACAGAGACGTTTCGATTGATTCTTGACGCTTTATGCATGAGGCAGTACTCTACTGGTAACCAATGACGCAGTTGACACCTGCCGAGGATGAGCATTTTTTGCTTCGGGTGCGCCCGTATAGCGTGAGAGCTTTCTCGCACATAAAACGAAGGGTTTTGTGTGAAGGAAAGGAAGTAGGGTGGCACCGCGAAAATTTATGGTCGACTTACGATGTCGACCATAACATCGCCCCTGCGGGTATCTTATTCATGTAATGTATCTGTAGAACAATTTTGCGTTTCTACACACACCACCTATGACTCGAACACTCATCGCTGACCTTCGTCAGCACATCGAAGAAACGGTTACTATCTACGCAACGCTTGACGTCGTGCGCAACCAAGGGAAGGTGGCATTTTATGATTTTCGTGATCGCACGAGTGTCGTGCAGGGCGTCATATTTGGGAAGCCAGAACTTCTTGCATCAGTACAAACAGTGAAGCAAGGCTACTCGCTTGAGGTCACCGGTATCGTACACGCACGACCAGAAAAAATGGTCAATGAGAAAATTGAGAATGGTGACATTGAGCTTGAAATCACCGGCATTACTACCCTTGGGACTGCAGAGCCAATGCCATTTGATCTTGATGCTGAACTCAACATTGACACGTTACTCGACTATCGTCCCATCACACTCCGCCGTCCACGAGAGCGTGCCATTTTTAAAGTGCAACACACTATCATCAACGCGTATCGAACATTCCTTACTGGTGAAGGGTTTACTGAATTTCAAGCACCAAAGCTTGTTGGTGGTGATGCTGAGGGAGGAGCAGAAGTGTTTCAAGTAGATTACTTTAACAATCAGCGTGCATATCTCGCCACAAGTCCCCAGCTGTACAAGCAGATGATGGTGGGAGTCTTCGAGCGTGTGTTTACCACTGGTTCAATGTTTCGAGCGGAACGAAGTGCAACCACACGACACCTGAGTGAAATCGCCATGCTCGATCTCGAGATGGGATTCATCAAAGATCATACCGACGTCATCGCTATGGTTACCGCACTTATGCGGTACATCACTGAAACGGTTGCTTCTCTGTGTGCAAAAGAACTCACGCTCCTCGGTATGTCGTCTCCACTCGCACCCGAAACATTCCCCGTGATGACACTCCGTGAAGCGCAGGAACTTATCAAGAAGGAAACAGGCGTCGATAAGACAAAAGAGCCGGACCTCGAGCCAGAGGATGAACGGTTCCTCTGTGACTATGCACATACTCACCTCGGCTCAGACTTCGTGTTTGTGACCCACTTCCCAACACGGAAGCGCCCATTCTATACCCATGTTGATCCAGAAAAACCGGAATATACACGGAGTTTTGACATGCTCTTTCGCGGGCTCGAGATGTGTTCTGGTGGTCAACGTGTCCATGACTATGAGACACTCATTGCACGGATTCGTGAAAAGGGACTCGAACCAGAGAAATTTGATTTCTACCTCCAGGCCTTTAAGCATGGCATGCCACCACATGGTGGTGTGGGGCTTGGGCTCGAGCGCCTGACTGCAAAATACTGTGGTCTTCAAAACGTCAAAGAAGCCTCACTCTTTCCACGCGATATTAATCGTATTGATACCTTACTCGCTAAAACACAGACAGATGCAGATTAATATCAAAGAACCAGGGAAAACGCACACTACCCATACCCGTATTGTGTGTGTCGCAAAAGGTGTAGAACGATGTATACAGAGAGATGGAGTGGACACACTTGAGATACACGTATCACGTGCAAACGTTACTCCACGTACACTACGAACATGTATACGAAACGTCATTCAAAGTGCAAAGCGCCATAAGCTAAAAAAAATACTATTTCCAATCTCGTACGCTGACTTTCCAAAGTGCCACGCATACGGAGAAACATGGTTTTGGAGCACGGTAGCTGAAAACATGATACTCGCTGAGTATGAGTACACTCGGTACAAAAGTGTACAACCAACGTATGCACTTACGGAGGTAGTAATTGAGGTTGTAGTGGTAGACAAGGCCGTGCGTGAAGCAGTTGCACACGGATGCACGGTCGCCTCATACACAAATATATGTCGTGACATCGCGAACACCCCAGGAAGTGATATGACGCCGGCAATACTCGCTACAAAAACACGCGAGATACTCAAGGGTACAAAGACAAAGGTGACCATTCTCGACGAAAAGCACATAACCACACTTGGTATGGGCGGTGTTATTGGTGTCGGAAAGGGTTCAAAACATACACCACGCTTCATTATTATCGAGTACCATGGCGGAAAAAAGACAGAGAAGCCGATTGTCTTTGTGGGGAAGGGGGTGACCTTTGACACCGGAGGACTTCAGATAAAGCCTGGGATGGCGATGTACGAGATGCACATGGACATGTCAGGTGGTGCATCGGTCATTGCTTCAATTGGCGCAATTGCAAAACTTGGTCTCAAAAAGAATGTTATTGGACTCATTCCTGCTGTTGAAAACAATGTGGGCGATGACGCAATCCGTCCGGGTGATGTGCTCACGATGATGTCAGGGAAGACGGTTGACGTACTCCATACTGATGCTGAGGGACGTCTTATCCTCGCTGATGCACTGCACTACGCCCGAAAGTACGATCCACGGCTCATCGTTGATGTTGCAACACTGACAGGAGCATCACTGGTAGCCCTTGGACAACATGCGAATGTCATTATGACCAAGAGTCGTACACTCGAGGATACCTTCCGAGAGCTGGGTGAAGAAAGTGGTGATTACACATTTCCGCTTCCACTCTGGGATGAATATATGCAATACACAAAAGGTGTCCACGGAGATATCGCAAATATAGCTTCAAGTGACACTCGATATGGGGGAACTATCACTGCTGGCTCGTTCCTTTCTCACTTCACAAAGAAAATGCAGTGGGTGCATATCGATATGGCACCGCGCATGACCTCAGTCGGAAGTGACAAGCTCGCCAAAGGTGCGACAGGGGAGCCTACTCGTCTGCTCGTAAAAATTGCAGAGAAACTCTAATTTTTGAATTAGGGGAAAGCTGTGCACGTGCGAGACGTGTGCATGGTAAAATGAAACAATGATTGATGCTCACACTCCGCAAACAAACGGGAATTTTCATATTCAAACCGACGTATATTCGGGTCCTTTAGACTTACTCATCGATCTCATTGAGAAGCGAAAGCTTCTTGTGAACGACATTTCACTCGCGTCGGTGACTGATGACTACATGGCGTACATTGCACAGTTTGAAAAAAGTCCCCTACGAGAGATGGCTGATTTCATTGTACTTGCTTCTACACTCCTCCTTCTCAAATCAAAATCGCTCCTTCCTGTGCTTGAGCTCAGCGAAGCAGAAGAGGAAACTATCGAATCTCTTGAAAAAAGGTTGCGCTACTATCAACTCTTTCGAAATGCAAGCAGGGTGATTGAATCCTGTTTTAAAGGTCCAACATTGCATGAACGTCGTTTCATACCAGATACAAACCCACTTTTTCTTCCTGACGCATGGACATCACAAGAGGCACTCCATACTGCAATGAAAGCAGTAGTGCGGAATCTCCCTAAAAAAATTGAAAAACCAAAAGTACAAGTACGCACGATTGTCTCACTTGAAACAATGATTGATAGACTCCGAGAACGAATTGAACGTCAATTTTCTTGCAACTTCCGTGATTTTACTGGCGACGCACAGGAACGCTCAACTATTATTGTAGGATTCCTTGCTGTGCTTGAAATGGTGAAGCAGGGGAAAATACTGGTCCGTCAAGCTGGAAAATTTCATGATATTGAAATAGAGCAGGAAAGGAACACCACACCACGATATTCATAAGAAGACAATGATTTTATGCCCAGAAAGTGTATGTTGGGTCTAAAACTTTCATTATAAATTGGTATACTACACAGATGGAACTTAATGGACGCATTGAGGCGATTTTGTTTTACAAAAGTGAGCCGGTTTTAAAAAAGGCATTAGCTGATATGTTACATGTGTCTCTCGATACTATTGAGAGTGCTCTTGTGGAACTCAAAGAAGTACTCACGCATCGTGGCATTGCACTTCTTTCTACTGATACGAGCGTACAATTGGTGACCGCTCCCGAAATGAGTGAGTGTATCGAGACAATGCGCAAGGATGAGTTACGTGCAGATATTGGTAAAGCAGGCGCAGAAACACTTGCCATTGTGCTCTACCGTGGACCCCTCTCACGAATCGAGATAGACCGCATACGAGGTGTCAACTCGACATTTATCTTGAGAAATCTATTGATTCGTGGCCTTGTCGAGCGGCGCACCCATCCCTCAGATACACGCTCGTTTACGTATGCGGTCACTCCGACACTGTTACAGCATCTCGGAATTACATCGAGAGAGTCGTTGCCTGAATTTGCCGAAATTATGAATGCACTTGATACGTTTGAACACCAGGAAGAAGTGGAATCAGAAACGTCTGTAACACCTAATGAGTGAGCTACATATGACAGATTTTACTAATACTGATGAGGTGCAATATATTGATGATGACTCATCTATGGGCAATACTATTCCAGTACGTATTGAAACTCCGACGATTTCTCCTATTCCCATCTTACCCCAACTATCAGTTGCACTCTGTTTACTCTTGTTTGTATTTGGCATTACGTACGTCGGGACAACCGGATCACAGAAGCAGCTCGCCAAAGATCTCGATGTTCGTGTTGAGACTATGCCGACACCAACAGACGAACATACATCAAAACAAAAAAGTGCATTTAGTGATGTCGACATCAAGGCGCGAGGAGCAATTGTGTGGGATGTGAGGGAGCAAAAAGTACTTTTCAATAAAAACGCAGATGAGAAATTACCGCTTGCGTCAATCACGAAGCTCATGACCGCACTTGTCGCATATGAACTCCTCGACCAAAATGAGAAAATTTCTATCACAACTAACGCATTACACACTGAAGGAGATAGTGGGTTTGTTGATGGGGAGCGCTTTAGTGTTAAAAATTTATCAGATCTGACACTCATTACCTCTTCAAACGATGGAGCGGCTGCACTCAGTGCTAAGGGTGGGGTCGCCATTGATCCACATGCTGATCCTGAAGCAATCTTTGTAGAGGCGATGAATGTGAAGGCAAAGGAACTCGGACTCACGAAGACACGTTTTTCAAACAGTACGGGGCTCGATGTGAGTAGTACCGAGGCGAGTGCGTATGGGAGCGCGCGCGATATTGCCCATCTCATGGAGTACGTCATCACACATATCACCGACGCGGTGACTCTCACCACACTCGATCTTACAAAAATCTCAAATGTCGACGGAGCGTACCATACTGCAAAAAACACAAATGCATATGTTGAAAACATTGATGGACTTATTGCGTCGAAGACAGGATACACAACCATTGCTGGAGGTAATTTGGTGATTGCGGTGAATGTCGGACTCAATCGACCTATTATTGTTGTCGTTCTCGGTTCTTCTTTTGAAGGACGGTTTGATGATGCGATCACGCTCGTCGAGCATGCACGTGAGCATATTACTAACGAGGAAGTGTCATAGTTTCACCATATGGAAATAACCATCATCAAAGTTCTTGCACCAACTGCACTCGCTTTTTGTATTGGTATGCTCATCACGCCTACCATATCTCACTACCTGTATCATTTTCAGATGTGGAAAAAGAAGGCAGGGAAGGGTAATGGCTATGGGGGTGGAAAGACCCCACTTTTCGATACGCTCCATCAACACAGGGATACAAATACTCCACGAATGGGTGGCGTGGTGATATGGGCAAGTGTTGTGCTTACCATTATCACACTTGTCATACTCGAGTCTCTATTTCCACATAACATCATTGGGACACTCAATTTTTTAAGTCGATCGCAGACGTGGCTTCCACTCCTCGCACTCTTGATTGGTGCCTCTGTTGGATTTCTTGATGACCTCCTCGTCGTACGTGGTACTGGTACTCATTTTGCAGGTGGTCTGCCGCTTACGCAGCGTCTCTTCGTTGTTGGTGCAACCGCGCTCGTGAGTGCGTGGTGGTTCTATGAAAAACTCGGTGTGAGCTCAGTGACTGTCATTGGGCATGGCCCCGTTGATCTCGGCATATTCTTTATCCCATTCTTTTTGCTCGTTGCAATCGCGATATATGCAAGTAGTGTCATTGATGGTATTGACGGACTCTCTGGAGGAACGTTCATGTTTATTTTTTCTGCGTATACGGGTATTGCGGTTTTTCAGAATCAAATTGATCTCGCTGCATTCTGTGCAACGATTGTGGGTGGTATTCTTGCGTTTCTATGGTTTAATGTTCCGCCTGCGCGTTTTTACATGACAGAGACAGGCATTATGGCACTCACCATGGCACTCACAATTGTGGCATTTATGACTGATTCACTTGGGGGAGGGGAGGGAGTACTCGTGCTTCCCATCATAGGGATTCTTCTCGTTCTCACCGTCCTTTCAGACGTGCTCCAACTCTTGAGTAAGAAATTCCTCGGACGAAAACTTTTTCTCATTGCGCCCCTACATCACCACTTTGAAGCTGTGGGATGGCCGGCAGAAAAGGTAACCATGCGATACTGGATTCTTGGCTTTGTGTTTGCAATTATCGGGGTACTCATCGTCATTACATTTTAACAGATGCATCATACTTCAGATCGAATTCTCATTCTGCTTACGTCGAGCCTTGTCATCATTGGCTTTAGTATTTTTTCGTCAGCATCACTCGGCCTGCTTGCTCGTGAGACCGCACGCTTTTCATCAGTTGCGCTCAATCAAATATTGTTTGGTATTATTGGTGGAGGAATTGCACTTTTTATAGCGAGTGTCGTTCACTATCGACTATGGAGACAGTATGCATTTTATATTTTCTTGGGTACTCTTATCCTCACCTGTCTCGTCTTTGTGCCATTCATTGGATTCAGTCATGGCGGTGCAACTCGATGGTTAAAGATAGGTTCGTTTACCCTGCAACCGTCGGAGTTTTTGAAGCTCGGTTTTGTGATTTACATTGCGACGTGGCTTTCAGGAATGAAAGCACAGATTAAAAGTTTTACTCATGGCACTATTCCGTTTCTTGGTCTTCTCATTCTTGCTGGCGTCCCCCTCCTTATGCAACCTGACACGGATACGTTCCTCATTATGGTAGCATCAGCACTCGCGATGTTTATTGTTGCGGGTGGAAGATATCGCGATGTCTTTCTCATGTTTTTCTCAGGGGTGTTACTTATCGCACTTCTCGCATTTACTCGTCCATACATTAAAGAACGTATTGAAACGTTTCTTAACCCAACACTCGATCCGCAAGGTTCTGGATATCAGATTAAGCAGTCACTCATTGCTGTTGGTTCTGGTGGCTTCATGGGAAGAGGTTTTGGGCAAAGTATTCAAAAATTCGAGTACCTTCCGGAACCTATTGGCGATTCAATTTTTGCGGTTTATGCAGAAGAGTTTGGATTTGTGGGCTCTGTGGCGCTTATTCTACTCTTTGTCGGGTTTGCGCTTCGTGGGTACCGAGTCGCATCTCATGCTGCTGATCTCTTCGGGATGCTTCTTGTTGTGGGTATTATTACACTCATACTTGCGCAGGTGTTTCTCAATATTGCAGCGATGGTTGCTATTGCGCCACTTTCAGGACTTCCACTTCCGTTTATAAGTCACGGAGGGACAGCACTATTTGTACTTCTCGCCTCTGTTGGCATTGTACTCAGTGTTTCAAAACAACAACGTGTCTCAGTACTGTAGTGCGTGATATACTGTAAATAATATTGTCATTGTATATGTCTACACCTACCCACATCGATACCGATAGAAGAATCCTCCTCGTTGGTGGAGGTACTGGAGGGCACTTTTATCCGCTCATTGCAATAGCAGAGTATTTAAACACACTCCCTTCAAGACCTGAACTCTACTATGCTGGCCCTGACGAGTACGATGCGGGAGCACTTCAGAGAGAAGGTATAACATTCATAAGAATTGGTTCAGGGAAGCAACGTCGTTATGCGTCATTCCTTAATTTTCTCGACGTATTCAAGACCTTTTTTGGTACATGGAGCGCACTCATAAAAATTTTTATACTCTATCCTGATGTCATTGTGAGTAAGGGTGGATACACAAGCGTCCCGGTGATACTTGCGAGTGCATTTTTCCGAATTCCCATCATTGTGCATGAATCTGACTCAGTGCTCGGACGGGCGAATCGGCTCGCGCTTCGTTTTGCTCGACACATCATCACCGCTTACGACGGCATGATGTTACCACCGTCGAGTGCCGTACAACATACACTCGGTATTCCGGTTAGGTCAGAACTATCAGCACCCGTGTCTTCTGATGCGATTTCTTCGTTTTCGATTGATCCGAATCGACCAGTCATACTTATCATTGGAGGATCGCAGGGGGCACAACGTATAAATGAATTTGTCCTTGATTCGCTCGATGAGTTACTTTCAGATTTTACCATTATCCACCAAACGGGCACTCTCCACTTTGATAGCTGTGCGCAATCAGCAAAAGTACTCATCACGAATCCTGAGCTTCAACAGCATTACCACCCGGTTCCATTTTTAGAAGGAACATCGCTCAATGATGCGTACCACCTTGCTTGGATTGTTATTTCACGAGCAGGGAGTGGCTCAATTCAAGAAATCGCACTCCATGGAAAACCTTCAATCCTCATACCAATACCTGAAGAAATTAGTCACGATCAGCACTCAAATGCATATGCATACGCACGTTCAGGCGCAACGATTGTGATAGAAGAAAAAAATCTTTCAGACGACTTGCTACGCATTGAAATAGGACGTATGATGCAGAATCCAGACGTATACCATACTATGCAAGAAGCTGCGTACGCATTTGGCAAGAAAGATGCAACAGCGCAAATCGTCGACTTAGTCACACGGGTTTCAATAGAACACTAATTCAGTTTATGTCAATTTTTCACCCCACCTCATCTGTCGTGACCCGTATGGCACCCAGCCCAACAGGGCATTTGCACATTGGCACCGCTCGAACAGCTCTTTTTAATTACCTCTACGCAAGGAGACATAAAGGTACCTTCATCATGCGTATTGAAGATACCGATAAAGAGCGTAGTACACGGGCATTTGAAGAAGAGATTCTTGAAGGACTAGAGTGGCTCGGTATGTCATGGGATGCACTGTATCGACAGTCTGAGCGTACCTTGATTTACAAAGGCTACCTCGAAAAAATTATTACACATGATACTGCGTACATTAGTAGGGAAGAGAGCAAAATGCGCCCTGGAGAATTTGTTGAGGTTGTCCGTCTCCGGAACCCGAATACCACTATCACCTTCACCGATGAAGTTCGAGGAGAGATTTCATTTGATACCACTGAGCTTGGGGATTTTGTCATTGCACGATCACTCGATGATGCGTTGTACCATTTTACCGTGGTTGTCGATGATCATGAAATGCAGGTTACACATGTTATTCGTGGCGAGGACCATATCTCAAACACGCCACGGCAAATCCTCATTCAGCAAGCGATTGGTGCGGAAAGACCCATATACGCTCACCTCCCACTTATTCTTGCTCCAGACCGTTCAAAACTTTCGAAACGGCACGGTGCGGTGATGCTCAGCGAATACGAACGAGAAGGATTTGTTAAAGAATCGCTCATGAACTACCTCGCACTCCTCGGATGGAATTCTGGCACTGATACTGAAAAGTACACACTCGAGGAGTTGGTACAGGCATTTGATTTGTCGGGTATTCAAAAGAGCGGTGCAGTATTCAACAAAGAAAAACTGAAGTGGTTTAATAAGGAGTACCTCACTGCATTTTCAGATGAAGCTTTTTTCACCTATGCTGAGAGCGTCATACCTGAAGTGATGTACCACCTTCCGCAATTTAGTCATGAACGTCTCTTCAAGCTCATGCCACTCATACGAGAGAGGAGTAGCACTCGAGATGAAATTGCTTTTGATTTTAACGAGGATGAGTACACCTTTGCATTCAAAGCACCAGAACATAATCCCGAACTTATCAAATGGAAACATGACGCCACACCACGACACACACTGCCACGTCTTCAAAAATTAGCAGAGCTTGTTGCAAAAATGCCTGAGGAGCTTTCCGTAGAAGAAGCAAAATCATACATCTGGGAGTATGCAGTTGAAACAGGGAAGGGGGAAGTCCTTTGGCCACTTCGTGTTTCCCTTACCGGGAGAGAGCGGTCACCTGACCCGTTCACCGTTATACATATCCTCGGTTCTGCTGAATCATACAAAAGAATCATCACCGCGTGTGATACAATTTTAAGAGCATCACACTAGTCTTGTAGGGTAGCATGTGTGTGATTTGCTACGTGTAACTCAACATCTATGTTTCGAAAGAAAATCTGTCACTATGCGTTACTGACTATACTTATAGTAGGTGGTTTTTTTGTGTTTCGGACCTCTGATACATTTGCGACGTCAGAAATAGATACGCTGAAGAGTCAGATCAGTGAACGCAACTCTCGCCTTAAGGATATTGAGCAAGAAATTGCAAACTACCAAACAGAACTTAAGAAAGTGGGGGGTGAAAAAAGCACACTTCAAAAAGCAATCTCACGACTTGAATTGGAGCGAAAAAAAGTCGAGGCTGAAATTAACTATACTCAAAATAAAATAAGCACGACGAATCTGGAAATCAGTAAAATTGGGATTGAAATTGGTTCAACACAAAAAAAGATTGAACTTAACCACCATGCAATAGAAGAGACCATGCAAGCACTCAATCAGACAGATGATGAAAGTATGGTGGAGCTACTGCTTCAGTATGATAATTTGTCAGAATTTTGGGGAAAAATTGACGAGTTGGAACAGCTTCGATCGGTGATGCGAGAAAAGCTGGCGAACCTTACATCGCAAAAAGAGATCCTCAATGCACAGTTTGAAACAAATACCAATAAACGAGATAGTCTCGTGAGTCTCAAAGAACAGTATGCTGATCAGAACGAAGTACTCGTCGGAAGTAAATCAGAGAAATCAAAACTATTGAGTGCAACAAAAAATGAAGAAGCACAGTATCAGAAATTACTCAAAGAAAAGAAAACTGAGTACGAACAAATACTCAAAGAGATGCGTGATTTCGAGTCAAAACTACAGTTTATTCTTGATCCAAACACCATACCTGCAAAAGGGACGAAGGTGTTCAACTGGCCAGTTGAAAATGTCCGTATCACACAGTTATTTGGTGGTACTGAATTTGCAAAGCAGAATTCTTCAGTCTACGGAGGACGTGCATACCACCCAGGTGTAGACTTCGGGGTCCCGACAGGTTCAAAGATCCTCGCGCCACTTGCGGGAACGGTTCGAGCAACCGGAAATACCGATGCAGTTCCTGGATGTTACTCGTGGGGTAAGTGGACACTTGTCGACCATGCAAACGGCCTCTCCACGCTCTACGCACACCAGAGTGTCATTAGTGTTACTCCTGGCCAAGTGGTGGGAACTGGAGAGGTGATTGGTTACTCAGGAAATACTGGTTATTCAACTGGTCCACATCTCCATTTTACAGTCTACGCAAAAGCAGGTGTCTCAGTGCGAAAGTTCAACGAAATAAAGGCGGTGACGAGCTGTGGTGCTGCAACGACGCCAATTGCAGCGTCAGACGCATACATTGATCCAATGGTGTATTTACCACAATAAGTATTGTTAATGACAATAGATTTTACAAATGTTGTCAAGTTGTAGAGGGAAGAGAATTGTGATACATCTAGAGTTAAGAACTACACACCCTGATGTAGGGGCAAACTATGAAGCGAGCCATTATTGTCATTGTACTACTCATAATCCTATACTTTTTGACACAAGTGGTTATTTCACGTGTTCAGACATTTACAAACAGCGCTTCAGTAATTATGAGTGGCGTCAATACCGCTGAGCTCCATGAGCTCATTCGTAATCACTATAATGAACACGTCTTCAAACATGAAAAAGAGCTTGCCTCTGGAGCAAAAATCATTCCAACTCCAGCATACATAAATAGTGACCAAGATCTCGACATTGTCGTTCGAGTCGAATCAGATGATACGTGCGGAAGTGGTGGCTGTATCACGACAATTTTTTTGCAAACAGACATAGGGACATTTGAGCCTGTGCCGTTTACGTACGCAATTAAGTCATTCAAAGTACTTGAGACACTTACAAATCAGATGCATGACATACAGGTTAATGGTGATGGACTCATTACGTGGGACGGAAGCAAATATATACCTAGTGCAAGTAATTAGTTGCAAGGAGATGTATTGGCGTACAATCAGGCGTACGTACATAAATAGACATATCATGTAGTAAATAGATTGATATGTCGTAAAAGATATATTGTGCGACGTATACCATATCCAGAGATTGCCATTCCCTCACGCTGTGTGGCACTGTTGATTGATGAAGTAATGTACTCGTGTACTATAGAATCGAGTTAGTTGGTGGAGTCTCTGAGTAGTAGCAAGATTCGGTACGAATACGTTGTTATGACTTTGGTTCTAGATTTCGTATGGTCGTTCGTATCATATCGTATCGTGGGTTTTCTGCGCTGAGGTGTATGTCGATACTTCCCTGTTTACTGAGACGACCTTCAATCTCTGGATGATGTCTAAGGTAGTCATGTAATTTTTGTGGAATAATTTCATCCTGTGAGATAACGGTCACACCACGGAGTGCACCCCTGAGACATTCTTTGAGGAGTGTGTAGTGCGTGCACCCAAGAACAAGCGTGTTGATGTGTGGGTACGTACTTGTAAGTAACTCAGTGACTTTCGTACATGCAGATGCGATATCGCCTGATTCTATCAGGGGCACGAGTGCAGGAGTGGCGTGGGAGAGGAGTGTAAACGTTGGATCTATTTTTTTGAGTTCAATCTCATACTTTCGGGATGAGACGGTGCGCTCTGTTCCAATGAGGAGTGTATGATCCGATTCTGACTTATCAAGTTCTTCAACAGTTGGAATGATAACACCGAGTAATTTTCTATCGGGGTACTCGCGACGAAGCATGTCGTCTTGGTGCTTTCGTACTGATGCTGATGATGCGGTGTTGCATGCAACAATGACGATAAGCGCCCCCGCATCAAAGAGTTGTTTGATGCCCCCATAGGTGAGTGCGTGTATCTCTTCTTCACTTTTGTCGCCGTATGGAAGGTTTGCGGTATCACCAAAAAAAAGATAGTCGTACTCGGGCATGTGTCTTCGCACCGCGTCGAGTATGATAAGTCCACCAAGACCCGAATCAAAGAAGCCAATGTTCATATGTTATGTAAGTATAGAAAACATGTGGACAATACACAATGTGTACACATTCTTCCATTGCATTGAACACCAAAAACTCCCCGTGAGGGGAGTTTTTCATTAACGCATTGCGATAGTATTTGACCAGCAGGATGCCGAGGCAGCCCATGGTCGTGTACCTTGCCGTTTATAGAGTTCACGAGCATACGCCATGTTGTCGTACAGGTTTGTGAGATCTAAGCCAAGTTCTCGAGCTTTTTCTGCATGGTAGCGCAAATTGATTTGCATTACCCCAGTGTCAGCTGAGTCTACAACTCCTCGCAAAACTGATCCGTCAGCAAGCGTGTGTTTAAATGTTGATTCACATCGAGCTATTTGAATCATGACCGGAATATCACTAAAGTAGGAACGAACTGAATCTTCAGTACTCATCCCCACCAGCCGTTCTTCAGCGACCCGATCTTCATTTGTTGCAATGTGCCCATATGCAGTGTCGCCAATCGGCACTACAGCTACGTTCGATACAGCAAATAGTGCTGTAAGTAAACCTAATATATGCCCTGAGTCTTATCCAACAAAAAACGGCCGAAACCGTTCAACCAATAGTATATCACTTACAAGCAAAAAATCAAATTATGCAATTAGAAGTTATCTATGTCAATATTTTCTCTTGCTATATTTTAAGCCGTAGAATGGCTAAAAAACATTGACAAATACTAATTATTGTTATCTAATTTATTCTTTATAAGCGCCATCGCACCATACATTCCACCTTCATCTTTGAGTACCGCATCGAGTATCTGAGGGCAAGGCACCAACCCATCGAGGATCTTTTCGGTGTATGATCTGATTGGCTCGAGGAATATGCGTGGGTTGCCAATGATCATTGAGCCACCGAGGACAATTGCATCGGGTGACCAGTACAGGATAGTATTTTTAAGGCCAGACGCGAGGTACATGGCAAGTTCATCCCACACAGGGTCGTCTTGGGGCACTTCATAAGGCTTCATGCCTTTTCGTTTTTCAAGTGCCGTGCCGGATACCATATTTTCGAGCGTTGGTGTGATATGACTTCCAAGAATCGTCCTATCAATATCGAGAATCTGGTGCCCTGGTTCAAAGCCGGTACTCGTGATGTCGAGTTTTCCATGTACGTACCTCGCACCCCCTACCCCAGTACTCACTGTGTGGTATGCAACAATGTCATACCCCTTCCCTGCACCGAAGGCAACTTCACCGAGTCCTACGAGCTCAGAATCATTTCCAAGAAAAACTGGCACCCCATACTTTGCTTGGAGATCACCAACTATCGATCTTCCTACCCAATCAAAAAGCACTTTTTCACTCACAATACCTGTCTTTTCATGATTGAGTGGTCCACGGATACCACCTGCAAGAGCGGTGATTTTCTCTCCGTTTCGGACCTGTTCTATTGCCGTATACAATGCCTGAAGGCCATCAGCATAGACAAGAGGAGTGTTGAATTTCTCAATACTGACAATAGTCTTTAGATCATTCGTTGCGGCAACGCGCGTCTTTGTTCCTCCAATATCAAATACAATATACATGGCTAATTGAGTTCTGCTCTTACATACTTCTTATAAAACTCTACACTTGGTTGATCAAAGGTGTCGATATTGAAGAGTGCTCCGAGGTACATCACCTCAGCCATGAGCGAGGTGAGGAGGAAACCGATTTCATACTCTGAGCATTTTGATAGCTTGGTGTATCTGTAGGGGAGCATCTGATCATTGTACGCATGGAGCACTCCTTCGATGATGATATCCTTTACGGCTGACGCTTTCTTGCTTTTCAAAAATGGAATATGTTCGAGCATCCAGTGGGCAGTAGGTAGTCGTGCGTGGGTAAGCTCGGTGTAGTACACAAAGTGCGTGTAAATACCAGCATAACCACCAAGGTAGAGCTCTACAACTGAATGTAAATCTGAACTTGTGGAGACAATCGGAAGAAGCTGATGAGTAAAGGGGGTTGAGCTTTTGGTTTGATTTTTACCAATACTCTCAGCGAGGAGTTGCCTGTACCACAGTGCACATGCACGAAGCCTGCGATTGAAGGTAAAAAAGTTCACCGTCCGTGTCCCGGTGTAGGCATGAAGGGCAAGCTCTGTCGCACTTTTTTCAATGTTTTCGATTGAGTCTTTTCCTACCGCATCTTTTGCTCCCTTGAGCAACGTAGTGATATTGATACCGAGAAGCGTAAGTGGGACAATGCCAACAGCGGTGAATACTGAGAATCGTCCACCGATGGTATGTGGCATGGTGAAACAAAGAATTTTTTTATTTTTTCCCGCTTCAAGGAATGGTGTTCCCTCGTTTCCAATGAAAATGAGTCGCTTCAGAAATGTGTCACCATACTTTTTTTCACCGAGCGATATGATGGTGAATGCATTGAGCATAGTCTCAGTGGTAGCGCCAGATTTACTCACAATCACCACTGCAATATCCTTGACATTTTTCACACTAGTAAAGATACGCTCTATATCCTCAACGTACTTATCTTCGATACTATCAATGACGGTGAGTCGGGTGGCTGTTTTTTTTCGACATGCTTTATACACAGCATTCGTGCCCTGTAGGGAACCTCCGATAGCAACGAGGATGACGTGCTGTGCACGAGGGAATTTTGCAAGTTTTTTCTTAATCTCCTGTTGGTATGACAAATCACCCGCAATAAATAGGGATGATTCAGGAATATCGTATGCCTTGCTTTTTTGCACCTTTTCAAGAATTTGTGAATACGCCCGAGCTTTTACAGTAAATTCTTTGACGATATCTTTCGGAAACGAGCTGTTATGGAAGGTTGATTGAATGGGAAGCATGAGGGTAAATAAGGAAAGAATGGATAAATTAGATTTGGCGTGGTGCCTTGAGATCGACATGCGCAATGATGTACTCATATGCCTCGTCCACTGAGTCTACGAGATGGAGAAGGTCAAGATCTTCTTTACTGATTGTCTTGTACTCCTTGAGAAGTGTCTTTTCAAAGAATGCGAGAAGCGGAGTCCAAAAATCTCTCCCGTACAAGACAACAGGGATTTTAGAGATCTTATTGGTTTGAATGAGCGTGATAATTTCAAGCAGTTCATCAAGTGTGCCGTATCCTCCAGGAAAATAGACGTATACCTCAGAAGCAAAGGAGAGCATGACTTTGCGTGAAAAGAAAAAGTGAAAACTTTCTGTTTCTGTTACATATGGATTGAGCTTCTGCTCCATGGGGAGTTGAATATTGAGTCCAACAGACTTTCCACCCACTTTAAAGCTTCCAACATTTGCCGCTTCCATAATGCCAGGACCACCACCGGTGATTATGGTAAAACCTTTTTTTGCAAGTTTTGCAGCAAGCTGTTCAGCATCTTTATAGGAAGGATCTTTTGGAGTGAGACGTGCGCTTCCAAAAAAAGTTGCTGCGGTACTGTATTTGCGCAGTATTTCAAATCCATTAACGAACTCAGACATGATTCTAAAGATCCGCCAAGACTGAACAGCGCTGTCTGTCTCAAATAGGTCAGTAATAACACGACTGTGCATACCACGGTCGTCTGTTTTCATCACGAACTTTCGTGGGATATTGCTCTTTTTTCTCAACATAATGCAGTTATTGTATCACGTATCTATTGCCACGGAATCGCATATTGGGAAAATTCGTGGAGAAGTTTTTTGCCGTACAGTAGACGAGAGATAACTTCAGCATGCGAGAGTGCCCCCGTGAGTGCATTGTGTGGCTTCGGTTCTTCCGCAATGCCACAGTAGTTGAGTACCGCATCGAGATTGAGCGCGGAGCGCCGATGTTGTGGGTCAATCGGTGGTGGTATGCCTCGCGTCACCATATGCATGTAGCAGAGTGTGTGCGTGTCGATGGTGCGATGCGCGAGACTCCAGGGGATACCCTCGCGCTCACACGCTGCCTTGAGAAAATCTCTATCGAATGAAACATTCTGTCCTGCGAGGGTTCGGTCTCCCATATGTTCTGACCACTCCATAAACATACGAGCGACTTCCCCCTCTGTTTCTTTCGTCGCATCAATGACCTCTTCTTCAGTAAAACCATTGACGAGGAGCGCCTCTTTCATGACATGCGCTCCGTCCCAAATGCAACATTCCTTATAAAAACGATTTTCTGGATGTTCGAAATCGAGCGCTCCAATTGAAACAATGGAGTGTTTTGCGTACTCCGTCCCAGATGCCTCAATATCTATGACTATCATTCTATAAGCATACCATATGTGCATGTTCGAACACTATGTAAAAACACGGTACTGGTGTTCTGAGACAGTCTCGTCGCTAGTTCAATTATGTGAAAAGTTCGCTACAATAGCAGGATGCTCACAAACATTGAAATATCATGGAATAAGGCACTTGCCCAGGAGTTCGTGAAGCCATACTACACAACGCTTACCTCCAGCGTACGCAAGGCGTACGCTGGAGGTATTCCAATCTATCCGCCATCACAATACGTATTTAACGCATTTGCGCATTGCCCATTCGACTCCGTCAAAGTTGTCATACTTGGGCAGGACCCATACCATAATCGTGGGCAGGCGCATGGTTTGAGTTTTTCAGTACAAGAGGGTACCGTCATACCCCCGTCGCTTAAAAATATATACCGAGAGCTCAGTTCTGATTTGCAGGCTTCAATTCCCCTCACTGGGGATCTCACACCATGGGCAGATCAAGGAGTTTTGCTTCTCAATGCGGTCCTTACTGTACAGGAAGGCTTCCCGGGATCACATCAAGGAATTGGTTGGGAGACATTCACCGATGCGGTGATACAGAAAATTTCTGATACGCATGAGCATGTTGTCTTTATGCTTTGGGGAAAGTATGCCACTGAAAAAGGTGTACACATTGATACGACGAAACACCTCGTGCTTACCGCTTCTCACCCATCCCCTCTCTCAGTACATCGTGGTTTTTTTGGATGCAGGCATTTTAGTCAAGCGAACGCGTACCTTCGTACGCATGGCAAGACACCGATACGGTGGTAGAAAATAACATATTTCCTCAAAACACATACCTAGAGCATGTGTCAAAACTTCGCACAACCATTACAGAGCGTGGTCAAAGAGCTCAGAGATGAGGCGCGCATGTGAGGAAGTGGGGGGTATATTCAATATACGATGAGTGTGTCTAAACGTAGCGTATCGACGTGTGAGAGCTTGTTGAACATGCTCTAGAGTCCTTTACAGTTTGTTGCTTTGGTATACCCTGCCTTTTCTGCTTCTTCCTTTGAATTAAACCAAAGCTTGTTTTCTTCTTTGATTTGCTTTGCGCCAGGACACCAGGGGAGGTGGTATTTGGTCCCCTTTTTTGAAGCAACGTATTTCCCCTGCTCTACTTCTGGGACGAGAGATGTTTCTGTGTTTGAAGGAGCTGTACTCATCTCGGAAGTTACCGGAGATGCTGTCGCGTGTATATTTCCCATGAGAGTATCGTGTTGGATTGAAGAAGCGGGCATAGAAATGGGTTGGATGTTTTCACTTGTAACGGACATGCGACCAAGGTAAAACGATAGACAAGATACAACAATAATGAGTGCGGTGAGCATGTATTCCACATTATGAAAGAAGCCCTTGAATTTTGATGATAATTCTTGTATACTCATCCCCACTAGTATACAGCAACCGTTCCAAACGGCCCTGCATATAAACATTTAGATAATAACGACATATGGCACATAAAAAAGCAGGCGGTAGCGCAAAAAACCTAAGCGACTCAAAACCACAGTATCTGGGGGTAAAGAGATCTGACGGTCAAACGGTAAAAGTGGGTGAAGTGCTCGTGCGACAGCGCGGTACACGCATCGAGGCTGGAAAGAATGTTTTTGTCTCGAAGGACCACACACTTCATGCTGGTAAGGCTGGAAAAGTTTCTTTTGGAAATATGCGAAAAACAAATTTCCACGGAAAGACTATCACCAAGAAGCGCGTGACTGTTGTAGAAGCGTAGTATTCGACTACTACATACTAAAAATCCCCGGCGCCTCTGGCGCCGGGGATTTTTAGTATGTGTCACCGAGCACCCTACTCAGCCTGTGATCGTATGGTTACTGACTCAACGATAACTGGTTCAACTGGTAAGTCTCGTTCACCAGTCTTAACGACTGACACCGCGTCAACAACATCCATTCCCTTTACAATGCGTCCAAACACCGGATGCTTTGATGAGAAAGGCTCCTTATTGAAATCAAGCCCTGTGTTGTCTACGGTGTTAATAAAGAATTGACTTCCACCAGAATTTGGTTGTCCGGTATTTGCCATTGCAATCGTGCCACGAACATTACTCAAAAGTGGATTTTCAACAAATTCATCCTGAATGGTGTACCCTGGCCCACCTGTTCCGTAGGTGATGACATTATCAGTTTTACTATTTGGATCACCGCCCTGAATCATGAAATCTTTAATAATACGGTGAAATTTTGTTCCATCGTAGAACTTTTCTTCTGCGAGCTTAATGAAGTTTCCGGTGGTAATTGGCATGGTATCTTCAAAGAGCTCAATTTCGATATCACCTAGGTTTGTTTTAAGAACTGCAATTCGATTCATAGTGTTTGTTACTTCTGGATTATTTATTTCTAATTCTTTTGGCGAAAGTGGTCCTTCTATTTTTTCGTTTGCATCGAGGAGGAGCTCAGGTGGTTGGTTATGTGCATGAAACCACCACCCGATAAGCGCCACGAGTGCAATCGATGCACCAATAACCCATGCGATCTGTTTAATGCTTGCCATATTATTTTTTCACAACCTCTAATGTACACATTCCTGTTGCTCCCTCAAACGAAAGTGGTATCTGGTATACGCCAAGATCCTTGATGGGGTGAGGAAGGAGCATGCTCTTTTGAGAGAGTACAATATGCTCTTTTGCTTCAAGGTGCGCGATAATATCTTCGATGTGGATACCCTTGAAAAGATGTCCCTTTTCATTCGCCTCTGCTTCATAGCGGATATGCTTCGCACTCAGCGTTGCGCAGGAAGCGACAAATGCCTTATGCGCCTCCTCTTTCTGTGCATCAACTTGCTTTACTCCTTCAGCGTGTCGCTTTAACTGCTCTGGTGTGGCAATGACCGCGTACTTTCGCGGAATAAGAAAATTGAGTGCGTGTCCACTTGGTACATCCTTTACCTCGGATTTTCTTCCCAATCGAGCGACATCTTTTATAAGAATTACTTTCATACAGTGCTCTTTCTAACTACTACGTACTAATAAACCATCTCTATAATGCGTCATATCATACCAGATTCTCCCAATGCGTCATAATTTACAAAAGGAGCTTCACGTAACCTCTCACTATATAGGCTGTCTGGGTAAAGTTACTTTTTAAGAAACTCAAGTGCTGAGTCAAGTTGTGGGTCTTTTTCAGCTTTTCTATCTTCCATGGTGCGCTCCACAACCATGTCAGGGGTGAGGCCTCCTTCTGAGATAGATACCCCATTTGGAGTGAGCCATCTTGCGACAGTAACCTTGAGTGATGAGCCATCGTCCAAATTGACCAACTCTTGCACCGAGCCTTTACCAAATGTTTGTGCGCCGATAAGCGTTGCTACCCCATGCTCTTGAAGTGCGCCAGCGAGAATTTCAGACGCAGAGGCAGAACCTCCATCAACGAGCACGACAAGTTTTTTAGGAGCTGAAGAGCCAAGTTCTTTACCAGAGCTTCTATACACCTGTTCGTCCTGATCAATGCCAAAGCTTTCGCGTACAACAGGCTTTCCTGCAGGGAGGAAGTAGCTCGCAATAGCGACCGCACTCTGCAAGTAGCCACCGGGATTCCCTCGAAGATCGAGGACAAGTTTCCGTTTTCCACTTTTGACATATTCACGGAGCGCTTTTTGCATTTCCATTTCGGAGAGTGCATTGAAACTATAAAGGGTGATGATGAAGACGTCGTCACGCACTTCGGTCTTACTCGTTGGGATAACAATCGTATCTCTCACCACCGTGATATCAATAAATTCAGTTTCACCTTTTCGGTACACGCTGAAGTGTACCTCGGTACCTTTCTCGCCTCTGATTTGACTCACCGCTTCATCCACGCCAATCCCCTCGGTTGACTGATCATTGATGCGGACAAGCACGTCACCCGCAAGGATACCCGCCTTCTCTGCAGGGCTTCCTGGGAGTGGTGATATAACGGTAATCACGTCATCACGCATTCCTACCTCCATACCGACACCGCTAAAGTTTCCACTGATATCGGCTTCAAACATTGCTGCGTCAGCTGGCGGGAAATATACAGTATATGGATCGCCGTATGTGCGAACGAGGCCTTCGATGGCGCCACGAACTTTCTCTTCATCGGTGAGAGGGGTTGAGGTTGCTGAGGTGACAAATTTTTTCTCGAGCAGGTTCCATACATGCCAAAATTCGGTGAGGTCTATCGAATCATCAGCTTTTGTCTCTCTGCTAAAAATTGAAAAAAGGTTTGCATCGAGACGTGTATCGTTTCCGATATGGAGTCCTGAAAAAAAGGTTGCAGTGGCAAGGAGTACTGCCAAACCAATCCCGAGTAATGGTTGTTGTTTTTTGTATACGTACGGCACATGGTGTGACGTTGGTGTCTCGCTTTCAAGAACGTTATTTTCGGTGCGTAGATTATGTTGTTCATCGGTATGTATCATGTCGTCTATTATGACACTTCTCCCCTATTTATTCAAAAGATAACCCTGTAGAGTACAGGAGGTATGGTACGATTATTGAAAATATATGATAGAGCGTCTACGACAGGGTAAGCTTATATGGGTCAACATGAAAAACCCTACCATTGAGGAGGTACAGACCATCATGCGTGAACTTGATATACCCCCTGCACTGATGACTGATATCACTACGTTTGTCCCCAAAAATACAGTCACTCGCGCAGAAGATACCATTAAAATTACACTTGACTTCCCGGTTATAAAACGACTCAATGCTGAGCATCAATTCGAGGTCAAGTTTCTTGTATCGAAAAAATCGCTCGTCACAATTCACTATGAGGAGATGGAAGCAATCGATCGGTTTAAGCGTCAGTTTGAAGTGGCATCGACGCTTCGTAAAACGCAAAAAGGCATCACCGGTGCGCATATTTTCATCTCACTTTTTAACAACCTCTATGACAGTGCGCTTTCAAAACTCGATTACATTGAGACAAAACTCGCCGACATTGAATCAGAGATTTTTAAAGAAAATGAGAAATTCATGGTGTATGAAATTTCGAATATTAGTAAACAACTCATCGCGTTCCGCCACACGGTGCGCGGGCATGAAGATATTCTTAGGGATATGGCTCAGCAATTTGAAGATATCTATGGAAACGTATTTGCACGCGATTTTCACCTGATTCGCACACAGTACTCACTTCTTCAGCACACGGCGAATACCCAATTTGAAACCATGACGGCACTCCGTGAGACGAACAGTGCCATGCTCTTTACCAAACAGAATGAGGTTATTAAGACATTGACCACACTTGCGTTTATTACCTTTCCTCTCACGCTCTTCAGTTCAATGTTTGGTATGAACACGGAATCAACTCCGATTATTGGCCACCCATTTGATTTTTGGATTATTGTCGGAAGCATGTCGATTGCGGCATCTGTTTTCTTTATCTACTTTAAACGAAAAGGGTGGATGTAGTACAGAAGATGCTACACCGTCTTTTTTTTGGTACACTACGGACAATTCGTAATCGACACCAACCATGAGTTTTTTGCATTATTTTTCATCAAAAGCACCACTTGAGCACCCACCACTGTATTTTTATAATTCTGCAACGCACAAGAAAGAACTATTTGTCCCACTCAAACCAAGTGAGGTAACTATGTACTCGTGTGGTCCGACCGTATACGACCATATTCACATTGGAAATTTACGTTCATTTCTCCTCGCTGATCTCATTAAGAGAGCCTGCATGTACAATGGCTATCAGGTGAAGCATGTCATCAATTTTACTGATTTTGGTCACTTGAGTGATGATGGTGATGCGGGCGAAGATAAGATGATGAAGGCACTGAAGCGTGAGGGGAAACCAATCTCACTGAGTGCTATGCGAGAAGTTGCGGAGATATACATTCGATCATTTAAGGATGATAATGATGCATTTCGAAATATTCCTCCGACAAAGTACACTCCGGCGAGTGAGTATGTTCGTGAGCAAATCAGGCTTATTCAAACACTCTATGAAAAGGGCTACGCGTATGAGACAGATGACGGCGTGTATTTTGATATTTCAAAGTTTCCAGCGTATGGCATTCTCGGCAACATACACCTCAATGAGATTCAGCATGGGGCACGAGTGAGTGTGAATACGGAAAAACGTCACCCTGCTGACTTTGCACTGTGGAAAAAAGGACTCCTCGGGTGGGAAAGTGCGTGGGGGAAGGGCTTTCCTGGTTGGCATATTGAGTGTACTGCGATGATTTTTACTACTCTTGGAAAGCAAATCGATATTCATACCGGCGGTGAGGACCTCAAGTATACACACCACAATGGTGAGATTGCGCAGGCAGAGTCAGTGACAGGGAAAAAGTATGTTTCCTACTGGCTTCATAACGCGCACATTAAAATCAATGATACTAAAATTTCAAAATCACTTGGCAACGGTATTCGACTCTCGGGGCTTGTGGATAGTGGGTATTCCCCGCTCATCTACCGCTACTGGCTTCTCACCGGCCACTACCGTTCGTCGATGAACTTTACTTTTGAAGCACTCGACTCTGCAAAACAAGCACTTTTCAGGCTTAGACGTTTTGTGTTTGAGGAATGTAAGAATGTTTCAGGAACGGTGAGTGAACCGTACCGTGTGCGTTTTCACACCGCGCTTAATGATGATCTCGATACCGCGAAAGCCATCGCGCTCATGTGGGAGATTGTGAAGGATACTTCCCTCTCAAATCCAGATAAAGTGGCAACGCTGAAAGAAATTGATTCGGTGCTCGATATTGGACTCTCTGACGATCCGAGTGATGTGGTCCGTGAACTCGGTATTGTTGCTCGGGATGAGGTTCCTGCTGATATCCAAGAACTGCTCGATAAACGTGAAATTGCCCGCGCAACGCACAACTGGAGTGAGTCAGACTACCTCCGCGAAGCAATCAACCTCAAAGGCTACTCTATTGAGGATTCACCACAGGGACAAAAAATCTCGAAAAGTTAGTTTGGTAATGATTTTTCAATTACTATCAAATTTGAAACACTATCCCCTTCATCCACACTATCCACTTTTAATGAACCGAAAATGGGTTGTGATACAATGTTCCCACTATGGATGACACTATCGAAGACACACGTACCCAAACAGGCACCCGAAGCCGACTCCTTCGCATGCCACCGCAAAACCTCGAGGCAGAGCGTGCGCTCCTCGGTGCTATTATCCTCAAATCAGAGGTGATGCATGATGTGTCGGTCACCGTGTACCCTGAATCATTCTATGCAGATAAGAATCGTGAAATTTATCGAGCAATACTCGATACCTTCATGCATGGTGATCCAATCGACATTCTCTCTATTACCACAAAGCTTAAAACCCGAGGCCTCCTTGAGCGCACCGGTGGAGCAAGCTACATCACTGAACTCGTGGAGTCGGTCCCTGCTGCAGGAAACGCACTCTACTATGCGGGACTCGTGCAAAATAAATCGATACTCCGCGGGCTTATCAACGCAGCTGATGATATTGCAGAAATTGGATACTCCGATCCAGAAAATATCGATGCAGCAATGGATACCGCCGAGAAGAAAATCTATCAGGTAACGAATGCTCCCACGACACAGAAATTCACTCCAATTGGAAGCTCACTCAACGAGGCATGGGATCGATTTGAAAAATTGAATTCTTCGACCGACATACATCGTGGTGTTCCGACCGGCTTTACCGGACTTGATAACCTCCTTGCAGGACTTCAGAAGTCAGACCTCATCATCATCGCTGCTCGACCGAGTATGGGAAAGACCACCTTTGCACTCGATATTGCCCGTAACGCAGCGTGCGTTCATGGAGCATCAGTCGGCGTCTTCTCACTTGAGATGAGTGACCAACAGCTTGTCGATCGTATGCTTGCTGCTGAGGCGGGTGTTGACTCATGGAAACTCCGTACAGGAAAGTTGCGTACTGATGCTGAGTTTGAGGCGGTCCAGGCAGCTATGGCGCGTCTTGCAGAGGCACCGATTCACATCGACGATCAACCGGGCAACAACATTCTCAAAATGCGCTCTTCAGCGCGTAGGCTCAAAAACGAGCACGGGCTCGACCTTCTTATTGTCGACTACCTTCAGCTTATGAGCCCCACGTCTACAAAGGCAAGTGATTCCATGGTACAACAGGTGACCGAGATTTCTCGCTCACTTAAGATTCTTGCACGCGAGCTTGATGTACCGGTGATTGCCCTCTCACAGCTCTCCCGTGCGGTGGAGCAACGCGGTGGTAAGCCCCGTCTCTCAGACCTCCGTGATTCTGGATCTATCGAGCAGGATGCAGATGTGGTGATGTTTATCCACCGCGAAGATAAACAAAATAAGGAGTCTGACCGCACCAATATCGCAGAGATTATGATTGAAAAACACCGTAATGGGCCGGTGGGAAGCACAGAACTCTACTTTGATGATAAGCACGTGCGATTTATTAATCTTGATACACACCACACGGTAGGAGCTGACAGAGATGATTTTTAACGTATGACCTCATTTGAAAAGCTCATTCGACATTTTGAACATTTTCCTGGCATTGGCTCACGGCAGGCGAAGCGTTTTGCATTTCACGTCCTCACCATGCAACAGGATGAGGTCCTTGAGCTTGCGGAGCTCATTCGGACACTTCGTGCACAGATGATTCTTTGTCCTTCCTGTGCTCGGTACCACTCGCTCAAAAGTGATTCTTTTGAATGTACGGTCTGTGGGAGTACCGTACGTGACCGAAGTAAACTCACGGTTGTCGAGCACGACACTGACATTGATGCAATTGAGCGAAGCGGTATCTACGATGGGCTCTACTTCGTACTCGGTGGAACGGTGCCACTCCTTGACTCACAGGATGTGAAAAAACTCAGGGGTGGACAATTAAAACATGTCGTTGAAACACGCGTCACCCAAGGACTCACAGAGATCATCCTTGGCTTTTCAGTGAATCCTGATGGTGAAAATACTGGACGGTACGTCGAAACATTGCTCAGGTTACTTATCGAAACACACGCGATTAAAATAAGTCATCTTGGGAGAGGTCTCTCAACCGGTAGTGAGCTTGAATACGCAGATCCAGAGACGATTAAAAATGCGCTCAAAAACAGATACTAGTGCATGCGCACTATGATGCGTAAAAAACTTGACAAATAATAATTACACTGTAATTATACATTCTCATACCCTATATGTTTTGGGTACGTTCCCCCACCCACTCTGTTTGTGGGGAGGGTTGAAAACCAAGAAGAGACTCAGTGGAAAAAGTTCACGTGATTCTTCGAATGTGGGAGAAAGAAAATGTTAGTACAAAATGCGAGCCAAATCCCTGTCGTGACGTGGGGAAAGGATGGAGCCTACTCCATTGCTGCACTGGATGGCGAAACTGGTGAGATTCACAAGTTCGAGCAAGGTGTGTTTGTCTGCACTTGCCCCATTGCCGGCGATATGTGTGGCATCTGTCGTGACGCCAAGGGTGGATAGCCCATCAACAAACCACTGTCGATAATAGGATACATCGACACAGAGAACAGGTCCGGCGAAGTACTGTATGCGTAAGCACACAAGGAACGCCGGCCTTTTTTATATGTGTTCTTCCAGAAATCCTCAGTTGAAGCTCGACAAACTATGTGTTGCATACCATACTTTTATCATCATGGACTCTTCTCAACGTGGGAATAGTAGTACTCCTCAGGCTGATACACCTTCATACTCCACACCACCGGCTTTGCGCGAAATTCTCTCTCGTACAGGACCATTCCCTGTCATTGCGTTTGTACAGACCTGCATCGAAGAGGCGCATCTCCTCCGCGCTTCGGATATCCACCTGAGTCCGATGGAAAAGGATGTTCTCATTCGTTTGCGCATTGATGGAGTTCTTAAAGACACCTGCACATTCCCTAAAGCGGTATTCTCTGAGGTTATTTCACGTATCAAGGTACTCTCTGCGCTCCGCACCGATGAGCATCAAGCTGCGCAAGATGGGCGCTTTCGTCTCATGACGACGAAAGATGCTGTGGTTCCAATCGATATCCGCGTCTCAATTACCCCCACATACTTTGGTGAAAATGTTGTACTGAGGCTTCTCTCAGATCACGCTTCTGCTTTTTCACTCCACACACTTGGGTTTAGTGATGCAGACAGGATAAAAGTTGAACGTGCACTTACTCAGCCCTATGGCATGATACTTGCAACTGGTCCTACTGGTTCAGGGAAGACGACTACCCTCTATACACTCATTAAGCTTCTCAACACGAGGGAGGTATCCATCATCACTATTGAAGATCCGATCGAGTACGCTATCCCCGGTATCACCCAAATACAGGTACACTCACGCTCAAATCTCACCTTTGCACACGGGTTGCGCTCGATGCTCCGACAAGACCCAAACATCATTATGGTTGGTGAAATTCGTGATGCAGAGACCGCAGGTATCGCTGTGAATACCGCACTCACCGGACACACCCTCCTCTCGACACTTCACACCAATGATTCCGCAACGACACTTCCCCGCCTCCTCGATATGGGTATCGATGCCTATCTCGTCGCCTCGACGGTTACTATTGCGATTGGACAACGACTGGTACGGAAAATATGTACGCACTGCATAGAGGCGCATAGGCTTACTGATGCAGAGCGTCACAACCTCCACCACGTACTTCCCGAACGACTTAAGGAAAAAGCGCACACACTCCCCCATACGTTTTATCGTGGGCGAGGATGTGATGCGTGTGATCAGACTGGTTTTTCTGGTCGTATCGGTATGTATGAGGTGTTGGTTGTATCTCCGCAGGTGCGCGAGGCAATTCTCGAACGGGCGTCAGCAGGAGCGATTCGTGCGCTTGCGCTCAAGGAAGGAATGACAACCATGTTTGAAGACGGGCTCACGAAAGCAACAGAGAGAAAAACAACACTCGCTGAGGTGCTTCGCACAATCACGGAGTAACGTCGAAATACATCTATGAAGTTCCGTTCGTTTACTAACAAAAACACCACACCTGCTGACACACCTATTACTCGTGATGAAACAGATACTTCGCTCTCACTATCTACACATTTTAATCCCCAGGAGAGGAAGACATGGTTTCCTTTGGTACATTTTTCGACGCATGAGCAGGTACTCTTTGCAAAACGACTTTCTTTTCTCGCGAAGGCGGGTGTCACGAGCATTGAGAGCATGACCATCATTCGTAATCAAACAAAGTCGAGAGAGAAGCGACGCATATTTGATGCAATTATTTCGGACATCTCTGCAGGACAGTTCCTTTCCACCAGCCTTCATCGGTATGGAAATCTCTTTGGAGAATTCACCATTACTATCATCCGTGTGGGAGAACATACCGGAAGGCTTTCAGAAAATCTCATGTATCTCGCACAAGAGCTTTCAAAACGGCATGCGCTCAAACGGAAGATTCAAAACGCGCTCGTCTACCCTATGTTTATCACGCTCGCAACACTTGGAGTGACGGGGCTTCTCGTGGTATTTATCTTCCCGAAGATAATGCCCATTTTTACCTCACTCGATATCACGCTTCCTCTTACCACTCGGATACTCCTTGCGGTGAGTGACTACCTCAAAACATGGGGCCTCCTCACCATACTCGGTTGCATTCTCGCATGTTGTGTATTTTTTGTATTTCGCGCGCTCTTTCTCCCATTTCGTACATTTACCGATAAACTTATTCTCAGTCTATCTATTGTGGGTCACATTGCACGCGCATACAATTGTGCTAATTTTTGTCGAACCTGCGGTCTCAGTATTGATGCGGGTATCCAGATAGTTGAAGCGCTCAACATTACTGCACAGGCGACGAAAAATACAGTGTACAAAAATGCATGTCTCGCAATCGCTGGTGGGAGTGTGAAAGGTGAAAAGATTTCTGCTTCAATGGTTGAGTACCCTGCTCTGTTTCCCGACATGTTGGTGCATATGGTACACATTGGAGAGACGACCGGAAATCTTTCAGAGACACTCTCGTACCTCTCTGATCTCTACGAAACTGAAGTGGAAGAGAGTACAAAGAATCTTTCAAGTACCATTGAACCAATGCTCCTTCTTACCATGGGTATCCTTGTGGGGATTATTGCAGTTTCCGTCATCTCGCCGATTTATGAAGTGACGAGGCACATCAGTAACATTCAGTAATACATGAGTCAGCGTAAACAATCCGGTTTTACCTACATAGAAACACTCATGGTGGTAGGGCTTCTCTCGATCGTCCTCACCTTCGGCATGCGTATGGGGATTGACTCAATCGGTCGATCTTCGGTGTATCAGGAACGTGATCTTATTGTCTCACTTCTTCTTATTGGAGCGCGTTCAAACGCAATGGCAAACATAAGAGATTCTGCACATGGCGTCCACATCGATAATGCACAAAAGCAGTACGTGCTCTTCGGAGGTGATAGCTACATCGAGGGGGCGCCAGAAAATCGTGTTATCGACTTCACCAGCAACCACCTTTCAGTTGCACACACAGGAGGAGCTGACATTGTTTTTGCCCCACTATCAGGAGATATTGTGGCTGGTGTTGGGACGATCACCATTTCCGGAGGCGGGGTTACTCAGCATATTCGTCTCAATCGTGTCGGACAAATAGATTGGTAAGTATGTGTATGAGCGATGGTACAAGAGTTGGTGTTGTGCGGAATCGGGTGCCTCGTCGCGCCGTAGGCGCGACGAGGAGTAAGACCCAAGAAGGCTTTTCAACAATTGAAATCCTCATCGCTTTTTCAGTAGGAATCCTCTTTCTCTCTTCCGCAATGATGGTTGCTTTTAGTGGAGGAACACTCACCCAACACATTGCGCTCGATAGTAGCCACGCGATTGCCTATGATGTTGCGCTCGATAGTGATGGACTCAATCGCGCGACTGATGCACTTGCGCATCACACCGCGTCGCTTGCGCATACGTGGCACGCACCGCTCATACCGAGTAGCGAGACTCTTGGGAGTGTTGTGTATGACACAACGCCCTCAATTCGTGATGTGTCTCCCTGTGTGAAAGAACTCACCGCACACCTCTCATGGTCGTCACTCCAGAGCAGAGACCATCACATTACGTTTGGTACCGCCCTCAGTAACATAGATGTTGCAAAAGCCCTTGGTCCAAGTGGGTGTGATCCTCTACCAGCAGGTACGTGGGATAGTCCAGAAAAGATGGTGAGTGGTATGTCTCTTTCAAACACGACTGTACGAGATATTGTGGTGATTCGTGAAGCTGGGAAACGCATCGCCATACTTGGCGCTACCGCAAGCACCTCTCTCCAAGATGATGTATACCTGTATGATGTTTCTGACCCGACACATTCGATTACTCTTCTTGGCTCACTCGACACGGGAAACGGTATACTCGCAGTTGCATATAACCGTCCATACCTATTTGCACTCCAAGGTACGAGTACAAACCAGCTCCAGGTTATCCGTCTCTTTGACACCACAAGAGCACCAACTGATCCGCAATATGTAGTCCCCAAAGTGGTTCAGCAGGTTACTCTTAAAAATGTTGCTGGTGCGTATCCCGAAGGACGTTCGATTGCCTACTATGATGGGTATGTGTACGTTGGCACATGGAATAATAATTTTCCTGTATATTCTCCGGAGTTTCTCATCTACGATGTCAGTGACCCAGAAAACCCAGTGCATGCTGGTGCATACAATCTCAGTCATAGTGTCAACAGTATTATGGTACAAGAATCATACGCATACCTTGCGACGACCGATAATAGTGGAGAGCTCACCATCATGGATGTTTCACATCCTGCTTCTCCGACTATTAAAGGAACGTTTGATATACCAGGGAGTACGGCTGACGCCGAGGACGTGTATGTCCTCGGAGGGAAAACATACTTGGGGCTTTCGAGAAACTCAGGGAAAAGTGAGTTGTTGGTGATTGAGAGCAGTACTCCAGAGAATCCTGTACTTCTCGGTGGAATTAATCTAGGACTCAAAAGTAGCACCAAGGTGACTGGTATTGAGGTTCGTGGAAAGTACGCATTCGTTGGTGCGAATATGTCTCCAGGAGAATTTCGAGTACTCGACATCTCTGATCCGACACAGATCAGAACGGAAGCGTGTTCGCCATATGGCCTTGGAGCCAAGGTACAAGATCTTCAGTATGCCGATGGGTACCTATTCATTGCAAACCAGGGAGATACTGGATTTCACATA
The DNA here is from genome assembly GCA_964508585.1 of uncultured Candidatus Saccharibacteria bacterium. GTDB lineage: Bacteria > Patescibacteriota > Minisyncoccia > Phycocordibacterales > UBA918 > Damh-18. The sequence continues at coordinate 2,171 of CAZDUC010000002.1, read as the reverse complement.
CTCTATGACACACCCGGAAACATGTGTAACTAAGGTGCGTGGATTTACGCTCATTGAAACCATTATTTATGTGGCGCTCTTTGGCATTATGTTTACGGGTATATTCATGAGTGTGTACCCCCTCTTTACAAATGCAGAGCGTCTCTCACGCAATATCGCAACTCAGAGTGAGTCGGTGTTCATCCTTGCGAAAATAAACTATGCGCTCAAAGATACCATTACTTCATCTCGTGGATTAGTTACTCTGCCAGCAGAGGGGAGCACAGCAGAGGCACTCGTTCTTGCGTATGACGGGGCGGAGACATATGCGTTTACCCCCGATACTTCAAATGCATTTTGTACCCCTCCGAATGTTTGCTCTATCCTCACGATGAGTAGTAACGTACATGCACCACTCCCCCTCCATGCAGAACGAGTGAATATTGAAAACTTTAGTGTTACCCACCACGCACCAACAGGAGATTCCCCACGCATGCTCGAGGTGTCATTCACTGCAAATGGGACGCCCATAGGTCCTATTCACTACTATCTTCACGTTTAGTATGCGCCATACATCCAGTCAACATGGTTTCATTGCCCTAATCGCGATTATCTGCATGTCTGTGGTACTTCTCACGACCACGCTCTCGCTCGCGCAATTCGGTATCGCAAATAGATTTTTCATCCTCAACCTTGAGCACAAAATTGCAAGTGAGAAACTTGCGGACGCATGTGTCCATGTGGCCCGCGTCGGTGTGTACAATGATCCTCTGTACACAGTGAGTAGCGCACATCCAGTCACCATACCCATACATGACTCGTACTGCACGATTACCTCTATCACCTACTCAGGGAATGAGAGCACTATTGAGGTAGAGGCAGTACAAAAAGATGCACGCACGCAGTATCGAGTCGTCGTCAATTCTTCAAATGGAGATTTTCTTTCGTGGGAAGAACTGGAGTAGTGTCGTGTATGGAATACTCGCATCGCGATGCGTGACTAATAAAACGATATACACAAAAAAAGTATTGTAAAGGGATAACGTGAGTTGTACCATAATGTGTACGATAGTTACTCCATCATATTTATAAGTACCAAGTATTTTTTGATATGCATCAAACACGTACAAAAGCCTCAAAACGAGGTTTTACTCTTATAGAAGTCCTCATCGTTATCGGTATTATCGCCATTCTTGCTGCGATTGTGCTCGTCGCCGTAAATCCAGGCAAAAACTTCCGTGAAGCTGCCAATACACAGCGTACGGCAAATGTTGCCTCGCTCATTAATGCCATCAGTCAGTACACCGTCGATAATAAGGGTGTTATGCCACCAGGGCTTACCTCAGACTTTGCGTCTAAAGAATTAGGAAATGTGACTGGCGGAATGACCGACTTTGATGACTTCTGTGCTGCGCTCGTCCCTGAGTTTATCGGAGCACTTCCTGCAGATCCTTCGGTACCCGATCAAACGATTACAGAAGCTGAGTGTGCAACGAACGATAAGACACTTGGATATGAGATTGCGGTGAGTAATGGTCACGTCACGATTGTCGCTCCAGATACGGTGGATACTGAGACCGGTGCAAGTGCAACTGAAAAGATCTCGGTCACTCGATAACTCATTTTAGTCTGGAACAATATAACTCCTCGCAATGAATGATGTGTACTTGTGTGAAGTGTACACGTCTATACACAGCACGGACGGTATTGTTTGGTATACTATACTCATGGAACGTTCACACATCTGGATTTTCATCACCGTAGGCTCTCTTGTTGGTGGGTATGTTCCTCTATTCTGGGGATCGGGAATGTTTTCATTCTCGTCAGTTATGTGTAGTGCTATCGGTGCATTCATTGGTATCTGGGTGCACTACAGGATGAATTCATGAGATATACTGTATAGACACATCGTATGTTCACCCAAATATTCATTTTTGTAGTTGCACTTCTTGTGGTTATGCGTGGTGCTATGATTGCCACCACATACGCAGGACTTCTCGCGACCAGCTTTAAACTGTCCCAGTACACAGTTGGATTCATTGTCGTCGCGGTCATCTCAATCTTGCCAGAGACGTTTATCGCGCTCAATGCTGCCTTCGAGGGCATCCCTTCGTTTGGTTTTGGCATGATTCTTGGGTCAAACGTTGCTGACCTCACCCTCATTATTGCACTCATTGTCTTTATTGCTCGAC
>CAZDUC010000001.1:6920-41185 GCA_964508585.1 uncultured Candidatus Saccharibacteria bacterium | reverse complement strand
TAAACTCTGACTTCAGTTTATCAAGCGCTTTTAATTTTTCGTTTGATTTTTGAAGACTCAGTGCGAGTGCAGTGATTTCTTCTCGTTGTTGGATTTCTTTTTTGACACTCATTACTAAGAAATATCCAAAAAAAGAAATCATGATAAGGGTAATACCTGCAACAATCTTTGTCTGGATACTCTGTGCAATAAACAAAAGTGAACCAATAAGTGTCCATAAGGTAATTACGATAGCTTGGGTGCCAAAGAGCTTTGTGTTGAATGCCTCAAATTTAACAATAATGTAAATGATAGTACCGAGGAAGATTGGCATACCTAAGAGCCCGTACTGTGCAAGCATCCATGCATTTTCTCCAAGAGCGCTTTGGAATAATGTACCAAAAATATTTCCAGACGACAGTGTAAAAAGGAATAAAATAGAACCAGTTACCAATATAATTGTTGTCTTTTTATGGTCTGAATTTTGTGACTTCCATAATGTATATATGGTGGTGGTTATGATGAGAAGTAAAACAAAAATTTCAAGACCATAAATATAGTTAACAAGATTTCCTTCAACAGCGAGGCGATCGCAGTTTGAATAATCGTATCCTGAAAGATTAAGATCTGTCGGACCAAAAAGAATAATTGGGATATATCCTAAACCAAGCCAATAGATAATAGAGTGTGGTATTATTCCTCTGAATGCGTATCGTATTACAAGGTAAGCAGTGAGGAGATACAGCAGTGGTTCAATGTAATTAATAAATGACCACAAGAACATGATTTGATTCGGATCAAGAAGTGCCCAAAGACGCAAATCAATAATCGCAAAAAATGAAAACAGAAAGGAGAGTGCGGAGAGTAAGTATATTTCTAAATCCTTTTTATGTTTAAAAAGGAGTATTGTTGCAAAAATGAGGGATGCAGTTCCTGGGAAAAGATGTGAGTATACTACAAGTTGTTCAACTTCACTTGAAAAAAACAAAAAATGCGGTGCCTCCCATAAGCATCCGAGGCTATCATTGATGACATGATCGAGAGGTGACATAAGGTGTTTATTCTTCCGCTACTAGATATACAGTATAGTCATGGAGTATCATGTACCGATAGTAGAGACTCATCACGGAAAGTGTGAATAAGAAAATGAGTGTGATGAGAAAAAATTTTAATCGTACTGATCCACTCGTATGCATACATGTTCATTATACTCCTTCATAGATGGTAGATTTATACTTATCTACAGTGGAATGGTAATGTCTTTTTGAGTATAGTCCTTAGTGTACCCCATAGGCGGTCGCAAGCCCTATTCCTATCCCAGTAAGCAAAATTGTCAGGACTTCCATGGATATATGCTTTGGATTGATATTTATTTCTGGTAAGTTTGAAACTCCAAGTTTTATTTTGCAAAATTGAATAGAGTCCTTTTCATGTTTTTCTAATGATTTTCGAAGAAAACCAAGGCTAATATTTATTACGTATACTAGAAATACATTTGCACCTATGATAACACTGACGTAGGTCGGGTCGAGTTCAGTGATACCAAGATATTCAAACCAAAATACGCACATACCAATTACTTCAACAAAAAGTATTGGTAGAATAAAATACCGGATTCGCGCGTACCAACTTAGTTTAAGACTGCCCGATGCCCCTTGTGTGAATAAAGTACGAATTCCCGCACCAAATCCAATCCAATAATATGGCATGAGCGCAATAGCTTCTATGAGTTCTCTTCCCTCGGTGCTGTGTCCAAGCACTTGACGAAGTCCGATAATGTACACAACGTTACATATAAGCATGAGTACAAGGTCTTTTCTATATTTTCCAATTTCATTGCCCTTTCCCATAGTAAGACGCTCAAAGGTTACAAGTCCGAAAGTAGCAAGTGCAATTCCTAAAATCCACCAGGGTTCTATAATAGTACGAATTAGACTAGTATTTTCAATAAGCGTGAGGAGTAGCATGCCACCATATACAAAGATGGGAGTTGCTGCAAGCCAGGCAGCTACTGAAGCTGAGTGTGCTTCCTCCACAAAGCAACGAAAATAATGAAGAAGAAGTTGTATGCTAGTTGCACCAATCAGTATCATTAGGAATCCTCTCCACCAAAACATTTCAATGAAAGTAGAAAAAAACTCATGTGTGGTAATCATACCTATGACAATCATGGCTACTGAAACAAGAAAAGTAAGTATGAGACCAAAAATTGAACCAGCAAGTGAACTCACGAACCAAGCATGGTTCGAATTGCCTTGATAGCAGTCTCCGACCATCAGTCTATCTGTCACTACCATAAGTGCGAGACAGATACCACTGATTATTGATGCAATAAGTGCGAATTCCATAGAGTAACTCTAGAGTCTGTGATAATTTTGTATTGAGTGTAGTGTCGTATTAATGTTTCAGCATCGCAAGTGATAACATGTGGTAGATAAGTTGCGCAGCATTATACTCGGTTAGGACATTCCCTTTCAGAGGAGCAATTTCAACAATATCACTTCCAACCACCTCCTTTGTTTGCATAATCATACGAATAAGTGCCTCACCGTATTCCCAGGAAATGCCACCCGGAACAGGTGTCCCTGTTCCTGGCATCACGGAAGGATCAAAGCCATCGACATCAATGGTGATATAGACTTTGTCAGTTTTGATACTGTGAAGTACTTCACTGATAGTGGGAATTATCTTATCCATTCTCCCCCACTCATAGAAAAGTATATTGTTCTCTTGTACATAGATAAACTCGTCTTTAGACATGGTGCGAATACCGATAGGTAACACAGCATAGCCAAGTTCATGTACTCTTCGCATGACAGTTGAGTGAGCATAAGATCCTGGATTTTCTTCATTGTAATCAGAGTCGTCATTTCTCATATCGAAATGAGCATCAAGCTGGACCACAGTTATCTCAGCAGGATTATATTTCTGTGCAAGTGCTTGAAGAGCACCAATTGAAACAGAGTGGTCTCCACCCAAAAGTACAAAAAAACGGTTTTCTTTTAGAATTATTTCTTTGACTATTCCCACCATTTCCACTGGAGCAAGATTTCTTACTGATTCAAGGATTTCAGCACCAAATGCAAAATCATACGCTGGTGAAGTGTGCGTGAAGCGATCAAAAAATTCAAGATTATCATTGAGAACATTGATCACAGCCTCTGGTCCTGAAGATGCCCCTTTTCCAAAGGAAGCGGTCTTTTCATATGGTATACCAATGACGACAGCATCTGCCTCTGAAAATGGTGCGCCAACGATTGAATCAATCATGACTATTTAAAAATTTCAGTAAGTTTTCTTTGCTTGCGTTTCTTCCAATTACCTTGATGGTATGCGTATCCTGCAAGAAGTGGTAAGACAGTAGTTGCTTCAGCAAAAACCATTTGTTCATAGGATTTATCTACCTTACCCCATGAGCCAGCTTCTTTAAGAGTTGAACCAGAAAGTGCACCGTCACGCACATCGGCAACAGTAATTTGGACTGAATATTTGTGCATGGGTACTTTTTTCCCTAGCACCTCAGCTCCAATTACCGTGTCTTGAAGGAAGTTTTTTGGTACTCCTCCTCCAACAATAAGAATACCTGATGCTTCGGTATGCATCTTTATCTGAGTGAGTTCGAGAAAATCTTTTACTGAATCAATGACTATGTGATTATTGGGTCTTTCCACATAGTGTACGATAAGTCCCAGTCCCGCACTACTATCAACAAAAGCCGGGCAGAATATCGGAACATTGTGTTCATATGCAACTTGGACCAATGAATCTTTCTTTTTGGCAAGTTTTGGATTTTCATGAAGCCACTTCCCCATCTCGTATATGAATTCACGTGATGAGTATGGTCGTACTTCAAGATTATCTGCTATTTTCTTAATAGTCATGTCACAATTTTGTAGCTCCTCCTCATCTATATATGTGTCATAGATTCTGTCAATGTAAAGAGAGCGAAGTTCAGAGTCATCAGCAAATTGAGAACCTTTATAATGTTTGTATCCAAGAGCTTCAAAAAAATCCATATCCACGATTGATGCACCTGTTGCTACAATGGCGTCAATCATGTTGTTTTTTACCATATCAACGTATACCTGCATGCATCCTGCTGCACTGGTACTTCCAGCAAGACTAAGAAAAACAGTACACTTCTTGTCTTTAAGCATCAGGTCATATACTTCACTCGCGCGTGCAAGATCACGAGCTGAAAAAGACATAGTGCTCATATCTTTAATTAAAGCTCTCGTATCATGTTTTTTGATATCGATATGACGAATTGCGGTATTAAGAAGCTGTTTTTTCTTAGTATTTTTCATAAAAGTATTAGATTTACATATAAAAATTCTCAGAAGGATAGGATATACCTCTCGGCTGTACATAAGAATCAGCGTAAGAAAGTTTAAATACATCTTTAAAACGTTCAATAAAGCGTGAGGTGTCGAGAGAATTTTGACAAGTATAGATGTCCAGTGTTATGAAACCTCTATCTGGAAAGGTATGAAAACTAAAATGACTTTCCGCAATAAGCACAAATCCACTGAGACCTCCTGGGTCCTTGCGATTTTTTGGTCCGACTTCAATGACAACCGGATCAGAAATAAGGTGCATACCCATTTCCACTGGGATATCATGAAGAATCTTTGTGAGCAACTCTCTGTTTTTGAGTATTTCTCGAGAAGCCCCATAGCCATCCACCATGAGATGTACACCAAACTGTTCAAATGCATTTGATTTTCCCATCAGATTAGATATTTTCAATTTATAATACTCGTGTGTAAGAATTAATTGCTTTGTATAGGTAGATACAAACAGACCACCGTGCAAGGGTGGCCTAATCGAAACGTAATTTTTGAGCAGATATTAATACATCAACACTAGCCCCATACAAAGACTCTGTTAAACAAAACGTGCAAATATGTGAGTTTTTTTTAGTATTCATAAATATGAATGTTTTCAATTTTAGCATATATAAAATTATTGTCAAGTATTAGTCCTTGTCCAACGTGTTGAGAGCGTCCACCATGCAGGTAGTCCAACACGACGTCTCGACACTACACCAAAAAGAGCGCAAAAAGTGGAAGAACGAGCCACCAGAAGAAATTATCTGCAGATGCAAAAAGTGCCTGAATCGGCGTTCCTGGAGTGATAATCTCAGTCACCGGAAGCGCATGAAAACTAAATATCATAATGAGCACTGTCCCCATGCACGCGAGGAGCAGCTTTTTCCAAAACCTGTAAAAAGCAGGTTCGTAGTCATCGCCTGGAATATGCCGTCTGAAAAGGAACGTACCCGCGACCACAAATGAGAGAAAGATTAAAATTTTTGCAACCGCGGTACCCTCACCACTTCCCTCTGCAATCTGGTCGTAGTACGGAAATTTGAGAGAAATGAGCAATGCCAGATAGAGTGCAAGAATCACGTTAATGAGTGCATAGCGCCCCTTTGCCATAGCGTAGAGGAGTAGTACACCAAAAACAGAAAGTAGTAAAACAGACTCTTTGAGGAGTGAGATAATACTGTCAGTGTCCATTTGTCTATTATATGCTTTTTATGAGTATATATTGTTATGTACCCGCAATATCTGTGTATACCGCCATCATCTCATTTACTATATACCTACTGAATCTTAGGGGTCTGACCCCTACGATTTTGCAAGAATCAGTATATAATGTATATATGCCAAGAAAAATTATTCCCCTCATTACTGGTGAAGTGTATCACGTGTTCAATCGTGGTGTCGATAAGCGTGAAATATTCCATGACAAAACAGATTACATTCGATTTTATCAATCGATGTATTTGTTTAATACAGTAGAGCCAATACTAAATTATTCACACGCTTTAACTTTAGTCATTGATGATCCAAAGGATAGACTTGTTCGTGTCCACGCATTTTCGTTGCTTCCTAATCATTACCATTTACTCATTGAACAACTGTCTGAGGGGGGTATCAGCGAATTCGTTAAAAGAGTTTCAGGTGGATTTACTTCATACTTTAATGAAAAGTATGATAGATCGGGGGCATTATTTCAGGGGCGTTTTAAACGTGTTCATGTAACTACCGATGAGCAGTATAAATATGTATTTGCCTACGTTAATGAAAATCACATCGTTCATATGACACAACGTCCTGATGATATCTGTTATTCAAGCTCCTCATATTTTCAGGGTCACCATCAGAGTAAACTTATTGATTTGAAGACATCATATAATGTTGAAAAATCACAGGAACTTGCAAAAGATATATATCAAAGAAGACAGAGAGAGAAATCAATTATAGAGTAATCTCATAATGTAAATCGTAGGGGTCAGACCCCTACGATTTACATTATCGTTCCGGTTCGTTTAGCTAAATGCCTTCTTTTCTTAATTCCTCGACGAGCTTACGGGCAGAGCGGGATAGTTTTTCTGGAATATCGATAACTATTTTTACATGGAAGTCACCGCGAGATGAACCGACTGGCACACCCTTTCCTTTGATGCGGAGAATCTCACCGTGCTTCACTCCCTCTGGAATTTTAATTTGCACCATACCATCGAGCGTCTCAACTTCATATGTTGCTCCGAGAATTGCGTCTGTGAGCTTCACCTTGATAGTGCTCTCGAGGGTACTGTCATTTCGATGAATGGTCTGGTGGCGTTGGACGTGCACCTTGATGTACAGATCCCCAGGAGTGCCACCTTTAATTCCCTCTCCACGCCCTGTCATTCGAATCATTTCACCCGGCTCTATTCCTGCTGGTACATTGATATCGATAGTATCTTCCGAGCGTCGTATCCCCACACCATGACAATCACCACATTTCTCCTTTGGAATCTTACCAGTTCCATTGCATGCAGAACATTCACGCACAGTTGCAAACTGTCCGAGAATACTCTGCCGTGTCTCACGGACTCTTCCATTACCGTTACAGGTACTACACGAAGTCATGTCCGTACCTGGTTTTCCTCCAGTACCGTGACACGTAGTGCATGTATTGTTCTTTGCAAGCTTGAGTGTACGCTTCGTGCCAAAAATAGACTCTTTGAAGGTGAGCTCAATATCGACTGAAATATCATTTCCTCGAGACGCTCGCTGTCCGCCACGTCCGCCCCCTCCAAAAATGTCGCCGAAATTTTCGAAAATATCATTGAGGTCAAATTCAACATTTGCTCCATTAAATCCCCCCTGGAAGCCACCACCCCACTGCCCATGTGGTGTACCACCCCCTGCAAACGATTTGCCGTAGGTATCGTACTCGGCACGCTTTTTGTCATCACTGAGCGTCGCGTAGGCTTCACTGATCTCTTTGAACTTTGCTTCATCGCCTGTTTTTTTGTCAGGATGGTACTTCGATGCAAGCTTTCGAAAAGCCTTTTTGACCTCGTCTTTCGAGGCACTTTTTTGTATACCAAGGAGTTCGTAATAATCTTTCATAGTGCAGTGTTATGTGTATGGCTAATTTGACTTGCTTGCTCCCTCATCACCCATTTCTGCATCACGAATATTATCTTCTGGCTTCGATCCATTTTCTTCTCCAGTGGGCTGTGTCTGTGAAGCGCTCTTTTGCATTGCTTCACCAATTTTTTGCATTTCAGTAGAAAGCTCCTGTGTCTTAGACTTAATGGCATCGTTATCATCCTTATCTTTCACGTCTTTGAGTGCCTTGATTTTTTCTTCAACACCGGCCTTGATTTCAGGACTGACCGCATCCTTGTGATCAGTGAGTGCTTTTTCTGCGGTATAGAGCATCTGATCAGCTAGATTTCGTGATTCGATTAATTCCTTTTTCTTGAGGTCATCTCCTGCATGGTCTTCTGCCTCTTTCTTCATACGCTCAATATCTTCCGGGGTGAGACCAGAGTTTGCTTCGATGCGGATTTTTTGTTCTTTGTTGGTCGACTTGTCACGGGCGGTTACGTTGAGGACACCATTGCTGTCGACATCAAAGATCACTTCTACCTGTGGCATGCCTCGTGGTGCTGGAGGAATACCATCAAGAATAAATCGTCCAAGGGACTTATTATCACTTGCCATAGGACGTTCGCCCTGGGTGATATGAATTTCAACAGATGTCTGATTGTCTGCAGCGGTTGAGAACACCTGCTCACGCTTTGTTGGAATGTGTGTGTTCTTTTCAACAAGCTTCGTTGATACTCCTCCCATCGTTTCGATACCGAGTGAGAGTGGAATCACATCAACGAGCGTAATGTCATGAATATCACCTTGGAAAATTCCTGCCTGGATTGCTGCACCGAGTGCCACCACCTCATCTGGGTTTACCGACTTGTTTGGCTCCTTCCCAAAGAGTTCTCGCACTGCCTGCACAATCGCGGGCATACGTGTTTGTCCTCCGACAAGAATAATTTCGTCAATCTCTTCTTTTTTGAGAGATGATGCTTCGAGCGCTCGCTTGGTGATTTCAATCGAACGAGCCACATACTCGTGAGCGATTTCCTCGAGCTTTGCCCTCGTGAGCTTAAGGTCCATATGAAGTGGGCCATCTTCCCCCTGTGAGATGAATGGAATGTTGATATCTGTCTCAGCAGTAGAAGAAAGCTCATGCTTCGCTTTTTCAGCAGCTTCATCGAGTCGCTGAAGTGCAAGCTTATCTTTTCCAAGATCAACGCCATTGGTCTTCTTAAACTCATCAATAAAGTAATGGACAATACCCTGATCAATGTCGCGCCCTCCCATGTGTGAATCACCGTCTGTTGACTGCACCTCAATGACATCGTCACCTACTTCAAGGACGGTCACGTCGAAGGTACCTCCTCCAAAATCGTATACGACAATTTTTTCTTCTTTCTTTTTGTTAAACCCATACGCGAGCGCCGCTGCCGTTGGTTCATTGATGATACGCTTCACATCGAGTCCTGCAATCTTACCCGCATCCTGTGTTGCTTTTCGTTGTGCGTCATTAAAATACGCCGGTACGGTAATGACGGCCTCAGTGATTTTTTCACCAAGTTTTGCCTCTGCATCAGCTTTGAGTTTTGAGAGAATCATCGCAGAGACTTCCTCTGGTCGATAATCTTTCTCACCAAGATGCACAATGACACCATTATCATCCCCCTTCTTTACCTCATAGGGGACAATCGCCTTGTCACTTTGGACCGCTTGCTCGTCAAAATTGTGCCCCATGAATCGCTTAATACCATAGATGGTATTCTTTGGATTTGTCACTGCTTGTCTTTTTGCAATTTGCCCTGCAAGTCGTTCGCCTGTCTTTGAGATTGCGACTATAGACGGCGTGGTGCGATTCCCTTCTGCATTTTCAATAATGGTTGGTTCTCCACCTTCAATAATCGCCATTGCTGAATTTGTTGTTCCAAGATCAATACCAAGTATTTTTGCCATAACGTTATATGAAATATTATTGAATAATTTTTAATGGTCTACTCCCACGACTACTCGTGCTGGCCGTAAGATATCTGCATTCCGTTTATAACCTTTCTGAAGGACGGAAACGACCATATCTACCTGAGTCGCATCTGTCACGGGGCTATTTGAAACTGCTTCATGCTCCTCAGGGTTAAATGGTGCTCCGAGTGGATTTATTGATGTCACCTGATTACTTCGAAGCATTGAGATGAGTTTTGCATGAATCGCTTCAACTCCCGTTTTCCATGTGGCGGGAAGCGTATCCCAGAGCGTTCTATCTGCCATTGCGCTATCAAAACTATCTGCAATGGTGAGAAGTTCGGTTAAGATTTTATCAGTGGCTCGCTCCTTATCACGCGCGAGTTGCTCCTCTAATCGACGTCTACTGTTGAGAAAATCGGCACGCGCTCTCTGGAGGTCATCGAGATAGGTCTGCTTTTCTGCTTCGCACGCTTTCAACTTTTCTCGTACAATCTTGAGTTTATCCTGCATGGATAGCTCCTCATCTTCGAGCTCAAGATCTTCATGCTCAATAAATGTATCCTCCTCTACAACCTCTTCCTCTACATCACGTTGTGAATTGTTTGTATCTACCATAACTTCCGTATTATATAGATGAATTTTACTCATGTCAAAATTCACCTATTCACTGAACTTTGTGCATGGATACGTATTTGAATACACACTCTGTACTATGAGCTTGATATGTGAAAGATATGCCTACACTATTACTCAATTGCGTAGTCGTGTAGAAAGTAATGTTCATCAGACTATTCCCATTAATGGGAATATTTTGTAATCATGTGAGCGGTGAATATAAAAGGGAAATATTCCAATACATGGAGTATGTTAGACATTGCTTCCTCCGAGTTGCTAAGTACAATCATTCGCTACGCTCTGATTTTACTAAGCACTCTTAAGCACGTCTCGCTTATCTTTGACATAATGAAAGTCAAAAACAGTACTGTGGCTTCGAAACGCTAAAAAGGCTCCGTAGAGGAGCCTTTTTAGCGTTTCGTCCTCCTATTTCCTTACCTAGACGGCATCGGAAATTCCTGACTAAGGTCAGGATCAGAGTAAAAGATAAGAAATTATCTTTTACTCCACTGTGGGCTACGGCGAGCTTTTCGGAGTCCAAATTTCTTTCTCTCAACAGCTCGAGAATCGCGCTTGAGGAAGCCTGACTTCTTGAGTGCTGTACGGCGTGCACTACTCTCCTTTACGAGTGCTCGTGCAATGCCAAGCTTGATAGCATCTGATTGTGCACTGAGTCCACCTCCTTGCACATGTGCGCTAATTTCATAGGTGTCAATTCCAGCATCCTTAGTGTCGAGTACTGTCAAAAGATTCTTTTGAAGTGTTGCTGAGTGGAAGTACTCTGCAACGGGTTTTTCATTGACGAGCACGCGCTGTTCAGCTGATTTCACAATACGAACGCGAGCTGTCGCTGTCTTTCGTCTTCCGATTCCTTCTGTATATTGTTTCGTTGCCATATCCATTATTCAGTTACTTCAAGATTATTCATGCGTAGTGCGTGGAGTCTGTTTTTTGGAAGCATACCACTAATAACACGACGTACGACCTCACTATATCCAAGTCGTGTCCCAAGGTGTGCGACGCTCTCCACGCGACGTCCTCCAGGATATCCTGAGTAAGTCTGAAATTCCCCCTTCCCTCGTTTTTCAGTAATATCTAAAAGCCGAGCATTCGTAACCTTAACCACGACTGGCTCAACCACATTTTTTGCAAAGTGAGTTGTGTTCTTTCCGAGGAGAATTGTTGCCACTTCAGTACCAAGACGACCGAGTCGCTTTCCTGATGCATCAATAATGAATTCTTTCTTTTCCATACCGTTATACAAGCTCAATGTACGCCTCTCGACGACCTGCCTTCGTTTCACCTAATTTAATAATACGTGTGTATCCCCCGGATCGTTCTGCATAGCGTTTTGCCACTTCACTAAACAGTTTCTGTACAGTGTCTGTGTGTGGTTCACCCAAGGTGCTCATGACTAATCGGCGTGAAGCAACGGTGTCATTCTTTCCCTTGGTAATGAGCTTCTCAACATAGGGACGAAGCTCCTTTGCTTTTGCTTCTGTGGTCTGGATTTTTCCATGTTCAACAAGTGAAAGTGCAAGCCCGCGTAAAAGCGCAGTGCGCTGGCTACGTGAACGTCCAAATGTTCTGTTTTGATTACTGTGTCGCATATTATTCCTTAAATCCTAGGTGCATCTTGGCAAGAATAGATTCAAGCTCCTCAACCCCTTTTGGACCAATGCCATCAAGGGCTAGGATATCATCTTTTTTCTTACGCACAAGTCCACCGAGCGTTCTGATATTTGCATTCTCGAGTGCTGAGAGCGTTCGTGTCGAAAAATCAAGTGTTTCAATGCGTGTCTTGAGCACATCTGCATCGATTGATTCTACCTCTTCTACAGCATGGTCTGATTCATCTTCATGGGCTTCTTCGGTTCGCTTCTGAAGCGCATCTTGAAAGCCAATGATTGCCTTGAGCTGATGAATCATGATTTCAATTGAGTTTTCAAGCGCTTCACGTGGGGTGAGTGTTCCATCAGTCTCAATAAAAACTCGGAGACGGTTGTAGTCTGTGCGCTCGCCGACACGCATATTCTCTACCTCGTAGTTCACACGACGAATTGGAGTGAATACTGCATCGAGGGCAATCGCACCGATATCAACCTTTTCCTTTTGGTGTACCTCACGAGGAACGTACCCCAAACCATGTTCGAGAGTGAGTTCGATGCTGAGTGTTGTACCCTTCTCGGTGATCTCTGCAATTGGCTGTTCTGGATTGAGAATCGTTACCTGGCTTGGAACAGTAATATCTGCTGCAGTTACTACTTGTGCACCTGATGCTTTGAGGGTGAGAGTGAGTGGAGTGTCACTATGCATCAGCAAACGTACACGCTTGAGGTTGAGTAGTATAGTAATAACATCCTCTTTGACCCCAGCGATAGTTGAAAACTCATGTTCAACACCATCAAACTTCACCTGTGTGATTGCTGCGCCTGGAAGTGAAGAAAGAATGATTCGACGAAGTGAGTTACCGAGCGTATGTCCGTACCCTGGGTACAGCCCATCAATTTCAAAAATCCCAGAGAATTCTTCCTCTTTGATTACTCGTGGTTTTGAGGGTAATGCTACGTTGGTTTCAAGCATAGTACGTTAGTTAAGGTATTAATTATTAACGACTGTAATACTCAAGGACTTGCTGTGGATCAAACAGTGTTTCAGAAGGCTCATATGTTGGTTCGGCCTTTTTCTCACCAGAAAGTTCTTTTGCATTGAGTTGAAGCCAGTGCGGTGCGGTGTGTGACGCAAGTGTTTCAGGAAGTGTGACAAAAAGTGGTGATTGCTTGCTCTGCTCGCGGACTGAAATGACATCACCAATATTTACTTTGTGAGAAGGAATATTGAGACGACGCCCATTGACACAGATGTGACCATGAGACACGATTTGTCGGGCAAGTCGACGTGTCTTTGCAAGACCAAGTCTACATACCACATTATCGAGACGTGACTCGAGCCGTGCAATGAGAGAATTGATTGGCTGATTTCCTTTTTCAAAAGATTCTTGGACGTACCCAGAAAACTGTTTTTCAGAGACACCATAACTGAATCGCATCTTTTGCTTTTCTATAAGTTGCTTCTTATAGTCAGACATCATTCCACCTCTCCCTTTTCGGGTTTTGTTGCGCGCTGAATTTGCCTCAGAAAGTGCAAATTTCTGTGTTTGAGTTTTCTCGAAGATAGGTGCTCCGAGTCGCTTTGCAATTTTATATTTTGGACCGATTATCATATACGTATCATATTAGATTCTCCGTGGCTTAGGTGCCCGTGGACCGTTATGTGGTACCGGTGTCCTGTCAGCGATGCTTGTAATAGAGATACCTTTGCTTGAAAATCCTCGAAGTGCTGATTCACGACCTGCGCCAATACCGCGAATAACAACATCAGCTTCTTTCATACCCATTTGAGAAGCCTTGTCTCCGACAATTTCACCCACCTTAGCGGCTGCAAAAGGGGTACTCTTTCGTGAACCCTTGAAACCAATAGCACCACTCGACGCAGCAACGAGTGCATTACCCTTCGTGTCACAAAGTGTGAGTATTGTATTGTTGAAGGTTGCAAGAATATTGAGCGTGCCGTTCGCAATTTTCTTCTTCGGTATACGAGCAAGCGCACGCGATGATGCGTTTGCGTCACTCCCTCCTTTTTTGATAATTCGTTTCTTTCCCATATGAGGACAATCGTTAGTAGATAATCAAATACAAATTAGGTCTTTTCAAGCTTACGACGACCAGAACCCATGGTCTTCTTCACTCCTTTAAGGGTACGTGAGTTTGTCTTTGTGCGTTGCCCACGAGCAGGGAGATGCTTAATGTGGCGACTTCCTCGGTACGATTGAATATCCTTGAGTCTTTTGATACTCGAGGTAACCTCACGCTTGAGTTCACCTTCTATGCTAAATGACTCTACCTTCTCACGAATTGCGTTTTCTTCTTCTGTACTGAGGTCTTTTACTGTTTTGTATGGATCAATGCTCAATTCCTTCAATATAGAAAGTGCTCTTGAGTGTCCAACGCCATACACTGCCGTTAAACCGTATTCAAGATGCTTTGATTCTGGAATTGTAATACCTGAAATTCTCATAGTTATCCTTGTCGTTGCTTATTACGAGGTTTTTTCTTATTGATAACATACACAACACCGCGTCTTCGAACAATCTTGTCGTCTGGACTAATTTTTTTGACTGATGATCGTACTTTCATAATTATAGACGTTTAGAGATTCGTGCCTTACCACCATATGGCTCAGGGACTATAGCTACCCTGTCACCAACAAGAACGCGAATTTTATACTTTCGCATTTTCCCAGCAAGGTACACAATGGTGGGTTTGTCAGCTCCATCTATCATAACTCGAAAAAGCGCATTAGGGAGCGCCTCCTCTACAGTTCCATAGACGAGTTGTTCTTTGTCTGATTTATCTTGCATCAAACGACCGTGAGTTTAACAAATAATCGAAAAAGAGTCAATACACCTAGTTCACACATACCTGAATTAGTTATCGAGAACCGTGTTAATGGTAATGTTTCTTGGTGAATCTGGGAATGAATTTGCCCAAAAAGGTCGTAATTCAGTCTGTGCGCTTGAAATCGAGGTTCGGTAATCACTCAAAATCTGCGTTGCTTCACTCTTCTTCTTGGAAACAAGTGCTTCCTTGAGTTTTTCCTCATCGAATGTCCAAACTATTCGAGTAGTCCCCTTGAGAGTGATATCGATCGATTTACTCATTGAGATATCACTTACGCTTGTCGTTGCATTCGTGTACAAGAATGTGAGTGAAAGTGGATTTGGAATCGTAACAGACTCCCCCGCATAGTCAGGAATGGTCAAATTTGCAAGATACTTTGCAAATTCTGACTCTTTAAAGAGTGGTATGTTGAGTCGAGCCTTTTGCTTGATTGTTGCAAGGGATTCACCGTACTCTGTTGAGGGAAGTGTTTCGTACGCAAAGGTAACTGCATCATTAAACACCACAAACCCTGCTGGTTTTTCCGTTGCAAGTCGTGCGATGAGTTTATCTCGCAGTTCCATCTGGAGTGATTGCTGAGCGGTATTGAGCTCCTGCTCATCGATAATAAACTTTTCTCCCTCATACCCTCCTGTGAATGCAGTGGTTGATTCCCCATATACACTGTCAAACTGATCACTTCCTTTGAGACCTGGGACAGTGAATTTTGATGGTGGAATATTGTATTTTTCTCCCGTACTGTCTGCAAAGACTTCTGCTACGACACTTCCTGGAACAAGTTCACCTTGTGCATTTTTTGTTGCTCCTGGAACATCAATAGATTCCTTAATTCTGAAGATGAGGCCGTTTTTATCTTCAAATCGTGTATTTTTGATGAGACGTTGAACCGCGGTACTTTTCGTGTTATAGACAAAGATCTTTCCCTCTGTACGAAGTGACACTGGCTCTTTTCCACTTGCTTTCACTTGTCGCTCGCCAGTCTCTTCAAGTGACAACATTTCGTAGCCAAGCTCGTCAGCCTGTGGTTCAGTAAAGGCAAGTATGTTTGATTGGACAGCGGTATCCTTTATTTTTGGATGGACCGTTACGACCGCTCCGCCAAGAAAAATATTTACGATCACTGCTGAGGCAATAATAATCACAGACACGATTCCAGTGACGACAACACGCTTGCGCTTAACGCTATTACCATCGAGTACCTCAATCGATTCAAGATCGGAGTCATCGAATGCCTCATGCACCACTGGAGCAACTTTCTGTACCCGCGGACTAATGTCTTGGTGTGTTCGTTTGTCAATTGACTCTCGAACAGGTTGCTTGGGAGCAGATGCTGGTCGAATATCTTGTAAGTTCCATTTTTGTGCCATAACTATAAGTATATACCCTTACGGTAAATCTACCTCACCCAATGCGTGGATTTTGTGGAAAAACCGAGCACAGATAGCGAGATAGATATCGTCACCGGTACCGTGCATCACTATATCAGTATTACTTTTACGAATCGCGAGCATATGTGGTCTCGTATGTATCGTTTTTTCAAACGCGTTCATAACCATCGGCTCGAAAAAGTGTTGGTATGATTGTTGTACCGTAACAATGAGTTTTTTGGGTATTGCATGTCGTTCTTGTATATGTTGAAGCGCAGTACACACTTCTTGTTCATATGCATCCTTGTACGTCTCATATGAAGCATCAGTTGTAGAGCCAGTCTCTGTCCCTGATATAAACGATTGTATATCAGCAGAAGGTTTTCCTGTGGCGGACATAATGTCTCTAATGAATGTATTACTTCCTACGGGAATAAACGTATTTTCAACAAGTAGTCCCTCTTCGATAATAGCAAACTCTGTTGCTTCACCCGTGATATCGACGATACACATCGTGTGTGTATGAGGAAACATGTCACGTACAACGCAGTACATCACCAACATGTATGTATGCGTATGGAGTTCTATATGAGGAAATAGTTTTTCCCGCACCTCCTCTACAACGCCGATGACATCCTGTGGGACAAGACCAGCAATATGTGTCAAGCTGAGCTCAGTGCCAGTATGACCAATTGGATGTGTTGTTGGATAGTCGTTCACGCGATAATCAACTGAAGTACGCTCTACAATACTGAATTCTTCTTCACTGACCTCAGGAAGCGTATGGAGATAATTGAGTATTTCAGTCTCAGCGCTCTGTATGAGATCATCGATAATTGTTCCAGTAACTTTTATGGGATCATCATTCTTGAGATCAACGGTCCGAGCAATGGTAAATGACCACGGTGCGGAGCAAGTGATGTAAAGTTTTGTGATGGTTGCATGTGCATCATGATTACTCAATACCCCTACTCCCTCCTGCGACAATGTGAGCGATGCAGAGAAGAGTGCTTCACGTACTCTACGTATGTTTTCTGATTTCTCACCTCCATATTTCGTAATCCGCATGGTATTGCGGTAGGTGTAAATAAGTTGTGGTAGTTTCTCTCCTAATTTCGATGAGACAATAGCAACACCAACGGTGCCTGAGCTGATATCAATGAGCACACCATATACAGTATCGCTACTGTGCTGGCGAAGGTGAAACATATACTGCTAGTATACAGTGCTCAGTATAGTAATATGCGAAGTAATCTACAGGGTGAAGAATAGAAGATAGAAGATAGAGAATAGAGGATAGAGAATAGAGAATAGAAGATAGAAGATAGAAGATAGAGAATAGAAGATAGAGAATATTAAATGTAAGAAATAAGATAGTGGAACGTTAGTAATCTACATATCTAATACGTAAGAGTATTTTGCAAAAATAGAATGAAAAAGAGGACCCTGGAAAGTCCTCTGTAGGTTTATTCGTGCGTTTTGCCAAACGCGTATTGGCAATCCAGACGCTACGCCTTTATCGCGCAGGTCAATAATATACTCTACAAAAAAGTTATACAAGCACTGCTTTAATTCGACGAACTCCTCGAGATGAGGACTCCTCTTTTTGAATCTTAAACTCACCAACGATTGCACTCGTTGTCTCAACGTGTGGCCCACCACAAAGCTCGCGAGAATACACGACCCCATCGTCTCCTGAAATGGTGTACACCTTCACCTGGTCAGGATACCGATCCCAGAAGCTTCCTTCAATGGTTGTGTCTTGTTCAGCCTCAGATTTATTGAGTGTCGCCACCGATACCACCGCATTGTGCTGTATTGCGGTATTCACAAACTTTTCAACATTTCTGAGCACTGTCTCAGGCACCCGTTCATCATACGTAAAGTCAAAGCGCAAACGTTCATTGGTAATGTTTGAGCCGGCTTGATGCACACCCGTACCGAGCTCTTTGCGGAGGCCTGCGAGTAAGAGGTGAGTGACGGTATGATACATGATGACCTTTTCTGAACTGTCAGCAAGTCCTCCCTTAAACTTCTGCCCTGCTCCAGCGCGTGAAAGCTCTCGATGCTCATCCATAAGTTTTCTATACTCCCCCATCGCAACGGTCATACCACGTTCTTTTGCAATCTCTTCAGTAAGCTCAATAGGAAATCCGTATGTTGTGAAGAGATTAAACGCATTTTCGCCAGTGATAAATTTTTGAGGCGCTGTCTTTTTTGAGGTATCAACCACAAGCTTCCCATCTTCTTTTTTTACCGGCACCGTTACACGGAGAGCGATTTTGTTAAATTCTTTGAGACCATTTTCTAGTGTTTTACGAAATTGCACCTCTTCACCATGAATCGTGTCGATAATATCAGACTCATGTTCTGCAATCTTCTCGTAGTGTGCTTTGTACGTGTCTATAACGCTCTTTGCGAGTAGTTTGAGCTCACCATGAGGAATACCAACAATATCAGCGTAGCGCACCGCGCGACGCAAAAGACGGCGTGTGAAGTACCCCTGCTCTGCGTTACTTGGATAAATGGCTTCACTAATCATGAACACCGCGCCTCGGATATGATCGGTAATAACGCGAAACGGAACCGTGTGCGAAGCATATTTTTTCCCTGAGAGTTCTTCGATTTTTGCAATCACATTCTGAAGGAGATCGATAGTGAATACATCTGGATTCCCGTGTGCAGCTGCGGCGATACGCTCGAGTCCTCCACCAAAGTCGACATTTTGTTTCGGAAGTTTTTGAAACGTCCCGTCTTCAGCTTTAATGTACTCAATGAAGACACTATTTCCAATCTCGAGAAAACGTCCACAATCACAGTTCGGATGGCAGTATAGGCCAAATTTCTCGTCGTGCGGAGTTCCAAAATCGTAAAACATCTCAGTGTCAGGACCACCAATCTCACCAACCGGCATTTTCTCTGGTCTTCCCGCACGACTCCACCAATTCTTTGACGCATCGTAGTAGAAAATACGTTCACCTGGCAACATACCACGTTCACCACCTTCTTTTTCTGAGCCCATGTGGGCGACTCCATTTGATACTCCCTGTTCAGCAAAAAGGCGTTGCCAGAGTTCAGTTGCAACGGTATCACGGGGTACATTGTTTGCATCATCACCAGCAAAAGCAGTGACGTAGATGTTTTCTGGCTTCAAACGTACTTCATCAATGAGAAAGCCATAAATCCAGGGAATTTGTTCATTTTTGAAATAATCTCCAAGTGACCAATTACCGAGCATTTCAAAGAATGTGGTGTGTCGATTATCACCCACTTCATCAATATCTTCTGCTCGAAAACACTTCTGCGAGTTCACAAGTCGTGTACCCATTGGATGAGTTTCCCCCATGAGAAAAGGCACAAGGGGTTGCATACCACTACCAGTAAAGAGTGTTGTGGGGTCATTTTCGGGCACTATCGCAGACGACGGAATGACCGCATGCCCGTGTTTTGCCATGTACGCGAGGTACTTTGCTCTTATTTCATTACCAGACATAGAATCACACTATACAAGATTTATGTAATTTTTTCTATATTACAGTGTTTTCAAAGGTTTTTGCTATTTCAGATTTGAGAGCAGAAACGGGGCCAGCTGCTGAGAGAACAACAGGCTGACCTACGAGATGTCGCTTGAGTGCGTCGTTCACCTCTGTGAGCGTCAATGCATCAATGTGGGCAATATACGTTGCGTAGAGTGCGTCATCAATGTTGGCAGTGTGGCGTGCATGTGCACTCCCGAGTGTTTGGAGGAGTGAATCCTGTTCAAGAATACGACGTGTTCGCATGATGGTCTTGAAACGAGAAAGTTCATCGGCGGTAATACCTTTGTGTCCGAGCGAGCGTACTTCACGGAGTGTTGATGCAATACCCCGCATAGTGTCCTTTGGATTAAAGAAGGTCATAATGCGCCAATAGCCCTCGTCATAGCGAGTGATATCCTCAAGGCGACTATATGTGGTGTAGGTAAGTCCCTCTTTTTCGCGCACCGTACTCATGAGGCGGCCGGCAAAACCTCCGTACATACCGAGTACATTCATACCGAGCGTGAGTGCGGGAGTGTCAGGGTGCTCAAATGTGATGGGGAGTGTGCCTCCAATGCTAAATTCTATATTTTGCTTTGCGGGAATATCAGTGAGGGTGAGTGATGTGCTTTCCAGAGTGCGCACTGCAGTCGTGACACATTCTTCTGTATGTATCTGCTTTGGTGCATATGATGCTATAGACTTTACAACGAGTGCGCACGTCGTTTCCGTACCTCCCACAGTGTGTTTCCACGGATGTGCAAAAACTGCTTTATGTATTTTGAGCAAATCAGCACGAGTAACATTTTCAACAGCTGTAATATATTCGTCAATTTCAAATGAGAAGCGCCAATCACGAATATCGACAGCAGTATTCACAAATGCATCGTGTGCACGACCTTTTGCATCCTCATGTGCAAGCGCAAGGATGTTTTTGAGATATTCCTTGACACGCATGAGTTCTCTTGCGTGAAATGCAGGAGTGGTAATAAATGATTTGTAGAGAGGGAGTGCCTTTTTAATCACCTCAGTGCGTGCTTCCAAATTGAAGGTAAGAAGACTTCCCGCATCAGAGACACCCATCTGTGCACCGAGTGTATGAAGCGCATCCTGAAACGCTTCGCGCGAGAGTGTGCCACACCCTGCACGCATTATCTCAGTAAAAACCATACGCACGGCTTCTTCGTGACATGTGTGCTCTTCGGGAATATCTACAGAAAAACGACTTGCAACAAACTCTGCTTCTTCGCGCACAACAGTGCGTGTATCAATGTATGTTTGCATGGTTTATTTTTGACCAATAAAGTATCCAATAGTCATTTGAGTTTCAGAAAAGAGCGTTTTGAGTCGTTCATGTACTGCTTTTGGCGTAATACTTTTAAGTATTTCCTCCGATACAAAAAACTGTTCCCAGGCATCCGCGCTTACATACTCCACTAATTCTCGCGTGAAGGACAGACTGCTTCCACGGGAAAGGGCCTCACTCATAAGTAGTTTTGCAGTGGTTTTTTTGAGATACGGAGCAATATCTTTTGAAGTAAGGCCCATAATTACCTTATGGATTTCTTGTTCAAGTTTTTCATGGGTTATTTTGTTTGAAAGTGTACAAAAAATAATACCGAGGTTTGTATTTTTTGATTGCTCAAGTGAAGTGTCAATATGCGATATGACTCCCGAATCGACAAAGTGTTTATTGAGAATACTACCTTCCCCACCCGCAAGCATGTCAAAGACTACCATTGTTTCAAACCATGCCACACGAGGAAAGGCTTCATGTTTTACCCCAAGAGCAAGAATATTTTTTGTGGATGGGCGTGACACGGTGATGGTACGCTTCCCTTCTTGTTTTGGTTCACGGAATAGGTGTTCAGCAGGAACGTCGCCTTTCGGAAGTAAACCAAAATGAGCAAGCACCTCACGCTTCAATACAGCTTCTGTACAATCACCCACAACAATGAGTGTTGCATTACTTGGAGTGTAATAGCGTTCATAGTATGAACAAATTTTTGCTGCAGTGTAGTCCTCGATATCTTCGCGATACCCTATGGTCTCATGGCCGTAGGGATGATTACGAAATGCTACGTCACACATCTCAGTAGCAAGTGTGAAAAACTCGTCACCGGCATACATGTCATATTCGCTGAGCACGTTTGCTTTTTCGGGAGCAAGTGATGCATCAGTAATAACAACGTCGCGCATGCGTTCTGCTTCAATCCTGATTGCCTGTCCAAAATGTTCTTTTGGATATAAAAAAAAGTAACTCGTACGGTCACGCCATGTGTTTGCATTAAGATTTACTCCATATGCTTTTTCAAATTCGGTTGAAGCAGGGCCATGCTTTTGTGCGATGTCATGTGTTGTTTGCTTAAAAAGCATATGCTCAAGCATGTGTGCAATACCAGTCTCGCCATGCGCTTCGTGCCGAGAACCAATACGGTATACAATATCTGAAGTAATCACTCCAGTACCCGCACGTGGTGAAAAAAGCACACGCATGCTGTTACTTGTGAGTACATATTCGGTAATTGTGCCGACAGTCTTTTTTTTGAGAAGACGGGGGGCCGTCGCTTTAGTATTCGGTGCGTTTCTTTTCGACATCGTGGAGAAAATTCTTATACTCAGTAAAGACGCTATTGAATTCAGCAAGAATATTGTTTTTGAGCCCTCGGTTCAGTGTGTTACTGATTTCTTGGTAATTAAGGAGTCTATCTTCAATGTGAGGACCGAAGTGAGAAAGGAACGATGAGTGATCATCGTAGTACTCTTCCACAATAGAGCGCATATTGTGAATTTTGTCCGCGGCAACCACAATGAGCGCTCGCTCTGAAGCAGATTTGATTTGCTTCAGGTACTGTTTTTTCTGTGCATCAACGCTCTTCCGATCTCGATCTTCAATCTTTGGCTCAGTGAGCGCCGTCACAATCTCTTTTACTTGCCCACCAAAATCATCCTCGAGTTCCTTTTCGGTATAGTCGGTGTCCTCAAGTGTGTCATGGAGAAGTGCCGCGACGATAGTATCTTCGTCATCCGTATAATCCGACACAATCGTCGCCACAGCAAAAAGGTGTGTGACGTAGGGATACGGCACACTTCCCTTTCTTACCTGATCCTTGTGTAACACTGAAGCAGCTCGAATGGCTTGCTCAATGGCGTACGAGTATGCCATAGGGTAGTACTATTTCTTTTTTTGTTGTTCTGCCAATGCCTCTTTACTTCTGAGGTCTGATTGATCTGCAAGTTCTTTCTGTATTTTAGCGAGTTCGGTTGTATTGCGCTCAATTTCTCTTTCAGTATCCGCTGTCTTTTTTCTGATATCCGCAAGAGTAGCTTCAATCTTTTTCTGTTCGATCATTGCTCTACCTTCATCTGCTTCATATTTGTCAACGTATTTCTTCAGATCAACATTTTTTTGTGTCAACTTTCTCACCTCAGTATCCAGATCTTTAATCTTTGAATCGTATTTACTGCTCATAAATATAATGTAATTAATTTTCTTTAGTCTGTAATAATCTTTATTCCATTGAGTCTTCATTGCACAAGAAGAAGACTAGACTTTCCTTCTCCATTATACCCACGAATGCCATCATTTGCACAGGTGGTCTCTGTGACAATGAGTTGTGTGGTTCGCCATTACTCTTTCTTCTCTACTTTATCACTCCTTCTTTGCGTTTGTGTGTATGGTTTGCAGTTTTTTCCCACATGCTTCTCGGTACGGGCAAAATTCGCACGCATCTCCTGGTTTTGGAAACATATCTGACGCGAGGCACTCCTGTATACGCACGAGGGTTGGCTCAATCCACGTCGTATCGCCAACACATGGGACAAGCGTCGTCTTAAAATTGAGTGTGTCATGAAAAGCCTCGGCATCACTGAGTCCGTTTGCATACACAAAGTAGCCTGTCTCAGAAACCGAAAAACCATTTTTGCGAAGAAGCCACTGGTATACGCCAATTTGCCGTCTATACTGCTCCTCCCACGCTGAATCAGCAAGGGTTTCAATCGTGCCTTCTTTTGCAGTTGCTTTGTAATCCACGACAATGAGTTCTCCGCTCCTCAAAAGCCAAATATCATCAATCGCTCCCGAAATGGTGAAGCCAGTACCAGGATCGTGGTACTCAATTCCCTCAAAGTTCTCACGCCACGTATCCATGTTGACATGTGCAAACGGCACTGCATCGAGGTGATATTCCTCCATGAGTGGGTGAGCTGTTTTGGCTACCCGGTATGCATCAAACTCTTTTTTAAAGAGCGTATCGACAGCGACGTTAAGTGTGAATGCAGGCCCACGCGGTCGTGCGGTACCAAGCTTGTTGTCAAGGTAAAAACATCTCGGACACTCTACAAATAAATCAATTTTTGAACGCGAAAGTCGCCATTTTGCACCCCCGTAATTCCAATCACTACTTCGATTGGGATTGTACTTTTTACTGTATGTAGCCATATCCTCGATAGTATAGCATTCTCCTCTCCGAGAAACACACAGAAAGCCCCTTATCAGGGGCTTTCTGTGTGTTTGAACCTAAAGTTGTTGTTAGTTTGCCTTGAATGTTGCAACTGCTTCATCAAGTGGCTTGTCATCAACGATTGAAAATCCACTATCACCATTGTTGGTGAAGAATACCACCTGGTATGAGCTATCCTTTACGGTAGCGCGCATGAGTGGAACTGTTGTAGGAATTAAACCAATTTCAGTGTTGTAGAGTGCTGCACCAAGTACGCCAACACCCTTTCCATCTT
Organism: uncultured Candidatus Saccharibacteria bacterium; assembly: GCA_964508585.1. Classification (GTDB taxonomy): domain Bacteria; phylum Patescibacteriota; class Minisyncoccia; order Phycocordibacterales; family UBA918; genus Damh-18. The sequence goes on along the minus strand of CAZDUC010000001.1, from coordinate 17,171 downwards.
TGAGATCTCGAACGACTACCCATCCAATCTTTGTTGGAAATTCAAGCTTTCCAAGGGTAACCACCTCACCTGAAGCTTGATCAGAAACGGTGATTGTTCCTTTTCCAATAATCTTGCTTGCATCAGATACGGTCTCTCCAGTAGCTTCTTTCTCCCCATCTGTCTTCCCGTCAGTCTTTTCATCACTCTTTTCATCCTTGGTATCAACCTGTTCTGTATCTGTATCAGTTTTCTCCTCGTTCGTCTTATTCTTATCTGCTGGTGCTGATGAGAATACCCACACGAGCAACCCTCCAATGAGTAACCCAGTGATAAACGCAACAACGGTCTTCTGACTCTCCTGTTTTTCTACTTCTGACATAATTTTTCTTTCGTGTAACTAATGACACCTTGTAATGATTCAAGATTATACCATGTAAACATACTGAGGAAGTGAGCCAAATCACTCTACAATATGCTTTTGTATGTTGTCAAAAAAATCTATTTTGAGCCACAAAGTGCTGATGCTTCGTTGAGTACAGCATTGAATCTTGATTTTGGCAAACCAAGTTCATGCAATATGTTTGGATTTTTTGTAATGTCTGAACAGAGAATAATTCCATGTTGCAGGAGATATTGTTTTTGTCCACTACTTATATGAGTAAGTACCGTGATGGGGTACGTGCCCAGGCGCTCTATTTTGTCATGGAGCGAATCATGTTTTGGGTAATCCCAACTCAGTAGTTTTATACCGCTACACTGTGCGTACTTGACTGCAGCTTCCGTGAATTTGGTGTTTGTGATAATAGAGAGTGATATCACCCCACGAGGGTCCTGTTTACTCACCCGTACCGATGCGAGGTCAAGGTAACGAGCGTATGAGTACATGGCAACCTGCAAGTCAGACTTAATACCAGGACGCGCATGAAACTTTGCCTCCGCAATAAATGTATGATCAGGTGAATACGCAGCGAGGTCAATCTCGTGTATCGCGCATTTTCCCCGAAGGGTGAGTCGACGTTTCGTGGTGTACCCTTCTGCTTCAAATATTTTACCCAAAAAGTCTTCGAATGGAAAACCAGTCGGACCAAGACTAAATACCGCACGTCTCAGTGAGTATTTAGCTGCAATAGGATCATCACTCTCCCGAAGAAGCTGAAAGGCCTTTTGGTAGATCATCTGTGTCTTCATGCCATCCTGGAGTGACAATTCAACCTCTTGGAGAATGTACGCTATCTGCTCTGGCCGTGCACCTGCTTTCTTGAGCGAATCTGCAAGTTTCTGTGATTTAAATTCCTCACTTCCTCCGTCTGCTTTTGTGATTATCATAGTATATCGTTAATTATTCCCCCACCGATACATCGTGTCCCCGTGTAGAGCACACATGACTGTCCACGAGATGGCATTTCAACATGCGCATCAAGCACTTCAAGCATACCATGCCCGTCTGCCAATGTTTCCACACGAACCTGAAAAGGAGTTTGTCGATATCGGAATTGTGCGGTGCAGACCTGCGGTACTATCTCGGTGATGAGGTTGACTGACGTCAGTGCAACCTTTTTTTGTGTACACTCCCTCACTTGGTGAGCAACCACGAGTGTGTTGTGTTCGATATCTTTTTTTACAATGTAGTATGGCTGTGTCGTTGTCGATGCAGGAATGATGGAAAACCCATGTCGTTGTCCAAGTGTGTAATAGAATGCACCATCATGCACCCCCACCTGGTTCCCTGCCTCATCGTACACAGGTCCAGGAGTAGTATTGATGTAGTGCGAGAGAAAATCTTTGATATCGATTGGTCCAAGAAAACAGATACCTTGACTATCATGTTTTGCAAACGTTGGGAGACCTTCTCTTTCTGCCTCAGCACGGACAGATGCTTTCACCGTGTCTCCAATAGGAAAAAGTGTGTGGGAAAGCTGTTCTTGAGTGAGTGTCCATAAGAAATAACTTTGATCCTTTTCGGTATCCATACCACGATGGAGCTCATAGTACCCATTTTTCAGAAGACACTGTGCATAATGTCCTGTCGCGATTTTTTGTGCACCATTCGCACGAGCAAAATCAAGAAAAACACCAAATTTAACGTACTGGTTACACATGACGTCCGGATTGGGTGTCCTCCCTTCGGTATACTCTCGAATCATGTACCCAGCAACATGTTCCTTGTACGCTTGTTCTGCATCAAATGTGACAAAAGGAACATCAAGATGTGCCGCTACCCGCATTGCGTCAAGTCGTTCTTTTTCCCAGTTACACACAATGAAATCAGGTTGCCAGGTTTTAATAAAGACTGCAGTCACGTCATTTCCTTTATGTACAAGGCGTTCCAGAGACACGCTCGAATCCACCCCTCCAGAGACGCCGACAAAAATTTTATCTTTCATACGTTGTAGATAGAAATTACCATACGTACATACAATACACTATCGTAAATATCTTGCTTTATTCTTTTTATGTTCCTCAAATGTCTTCGCATAGTAGAATGTGCCGTCTGGTGCCGTGAGGTAGTAAAGGAAGTCGGTGCGCTCGGGGTAGAGTACCGCCTCAATAGATTCGATACCCGGATTCGAGATTGGCGTTGGAGGAAGTCCTTTCTTTGTATAGGTATTGTATGGTGATTCTAATTGCAGATCATCCATAGTGAGTTCATCGCTTCTCTTATCAAGCACGTAATCGAATGTCGCATCTACCTGAAGTGGCATGTCCTCTGCTAGACGATTCTGCAAAATACCAGAGACAATTTGTTTGGAACGCACATCTTTAGCTTCACGTTCAAGAATAGATGCGAGTATAATGACTTGTTCTTTTGAAAATCCAGATGCAAGAATTGCGTCGGTGTACTTCGCATATCGCTCCGCACTGGTATCGGTGAGCAAGGTGCGGAGCTCTTCTGGTGTCGTATTTCTTTTCACAAAATAGGTGTCGGGAAATAGGTATCCCTCAAATGGAATAAAGAGTTCGGGTGATGTGCTCGCAAGCGCATCTCCTATGTACTGGTATATGTCTTTAGCCTGAAATCCTTCAGGAAGCGTGATGGAAATAAGGGGTGACCGGTACTTCCCCGTCGTGATCGCTTCTGCCACTTCGGCAGGACTTAATGGTGCGTTAAAGCTATACGTACCTGCCTGCACGTATGCATCTTCGTATCGATAGAGGAGTGTGAAGTAGAGAAAAAGTGAGGAACGAACGACTTGTTTTTCTGCCAGCACTTGCGTCACTGCATTTATCGAAAGCCCCTCTTCAATCGTAATGTCCGTATGGAGTGGAAACGTATCAGGTATGGAAGAAAGAGACTGTACAAGAAAAAAACCGACACAGGCGCACAGCGCCAAAAAAACAAGTGTAAAGCCCGCCCCCTTACTCAGCCAGTTCCGTTTTTCTTTTTCATCGTAATACGCTTGTAAATCCATACGCTATCCAATAGGAAGATTCGGTGGTGGTTCAGCACGCTTGGATGGAATACGAGCAAGAGAAGGTGTCGTCGCAACCTGTCCAGGGATATGGTAGATCGTCGCTAATTCTTCAGTAGTCATCACCTTGTGGGTATCAATTGCATTGTAATGTGTATATGCACGCCTTTTGTACTCTGAGAGCTCGCTCTTCTTCCAGGCATCTTTTCTTCTCCCCGTAGGATCTTGCCACCAGTTCCAGTCAAAATCAGAACGCCAACGGGCGCCTATTGCATTCCGGTTAAGATCATCATACACACGCCATGCGGTGATAATAGGTCCCATGCGTTCACCAGGATTGAAAACTTTGTTTTCACCAATGTAGAGACCTCTAATTGCGACATTAAAGGCATTCTTCCCTAGACTTCGCTCAATTGCTTTAATGGTGTCTTTCTCGGTATCAGTGAGAAGCATCATGATATTTTTTCCCTTCGAATCGGGATCGCCTCTCTCTTTTACCGCCTTGTCGATAATACTTTTCATTTCTGCTTTTGCAGCAGTCTTCCAATCTGGCTGCGTGCGCAACACTCCCTCTTTAAAAGTAAGTTCCTTATTTGCATCGATGAGAATTTGTATCCACACATGTTCACCAGGCCCCATGCTTCCAAGCATCTCAAGCATTGAAGTAATTGGGTCAATTTTTTCCTCCTCCTTTGGCATTTTGTGCATCTCAAATTCAATGTAGGTCTTTATAGGGTACGCATCAGCCTTCTTCAGTCCAAAATGGACGGCAAAGTATGAGAATCGTTTCAAATCCCACGGTATCTCAGCGGTGTAGTCGATATCAAGCTCGTGTACTTCAACACCCGGGTACTGTGCGTACAGCTGTGTCTCAATGAGATTCTTAAATTTCTTTCTCGGCACATTCACATAGAATCGTACGTCCCCACCTCGTGAGACGAGTTCAAGACTAATGACCGGAGGATGTTTTCCATCCCAGTAGGTCTGCACGTGGTTATCAGGAGCTGCGGTCTGGTGCATCTGTATAAGCACAAGCTCCATCGCTTCAGGCGATTTAAAGATATCTTGGGGAAGTTTGATTTCGAGTGTGACTCGTCCCTGCGCAATATCGTACTGTTTACGAACAAAGCTTAACCAATACTCAAAGAAGAGAAAGAACGAGACGACAGGAAGCCACAGGGGGAAGGAGACAACCATAAACTCAAATACGACATTTGAGTCGAGATTGAGCGTCTTAAAGACGAAGAACGCCATGAGAAGTCCGGCACCCGCCAAAATAATCGATGTATTGGCACCAAATTTTTCAAGAAAACTAAGCATGTTCTATCATTGTACATCAAATGGTGCTAAATGAACTTACCTATTCACGTGGACAACAAAAAACACGTTATGAAACGTGTTTTTTAGTTTTGTTCACCTGTGTTCTACGATACGGTGTAACTTATTCAACGAGTACGTAATTTCCATCAGGAAGCTTTTTGAAAATAGAGGTATCCTGAAGATTCACAATAATCGTATTATCTTTGACATAACGCTCCTTGCGCACCTTATCGATGATTTCTTCTCGGGTGAGTGGACCGTGGGTGACCAAAATATCTCGGAGCACATCCTTTACCACGCCCGTCGAGTACCCCCACTCAGAGAGTGCGTAGAGACCTCGTCCGACAAGCACAAATCGTTTGTCTTTAATGAGCTCATTGTGTGTTGTTGCAATGTGTGCACTTTTATCGAAGAGTTGCTTAATAGAGTCAGCAACCTCTTTAAAGTGCATTGGTGATCCATGGCGCTTTACGGCGAGGTACGCGTAATCACGAATACCCTTTGCGTGGACGTTAGGACTTGAGGCATGACCCCATTCTCCAAGTGGATTTCGGTCAATCTGCTTTGAAATAGAAAGCCATCGCTTAAGGATCTTCTCATCGCGGTATTTCTCCTCAATCTCACCAAGGTGCTCTTTCAGGCGGGCGATAATCTCATCTTCAGCAACGAGTTCATCCTCATTGATAGAATTAAAAATCTGCATGAGCGCATACTCAACAGTATCGGCAATCTTTTTTTCAACGTACCAACGGTGGGTAAACGCATTGTTTTCCTTCACTCGATTAAAAGGATCTCCAACGACGAGTAAAAAGTAAATATGATTGCGAAGTGACTGATCTTTTGAAAGTTCAGTGAGTAATTCATCTTCATTGATGACGCCACCAAGTGCATGGAGCGCCGACTGGAGCTCTGTAAATACCTCTTGAAATTCCTTGTAGACGGGTGATTTTTGAATTGACTGAATACCATAATTCTCAATCTGGCGAACACGCTCACGGGTAATCCCGTAGGTTTGTCCAATAGACTCGAGTGTGCAGGTCTCTGCAGACGCATTGAGTCCGTAGCGTTTCTCAAGAACATCTCGCGCACGCAAAGGCAAGACTGAGAGGAGTTTCTTTGTAACTTGTTTTGGTTTAAACGATATCATATGAAGCTAATTATGGTTGTTTCGCAAAATCTGTGTTCCTATTTGTATCACATTAAACGATTTGAGTCAAATACTATCCAATGAGGTTAATAATTCTATTTTTAATAAATACGATGCGCTCTATGTGTGGTGGAATTTTGTGTTGTAGCACCGGATCATGTTGCACACAAGCCAACACTTCCTTTTCTGTTGATTCTGCGGGAACGGACACGGTCCCCTTCATCTTACCATTCACCTGAACACCAAGGGTCACGACGCTGTCCTTAAGGAGTGTCTGGTCATACATTGGCCATTTTTGGCCATGAATTGACGTGTTTCCTTCTATTGTTTGCCAAAGCTCCTCAGTGAGGTGTGGTGCAAATGGGGCGAGGAGCAGGAGATATGCGCCGTATGATTCCTTGCATACACCTGACTTTTCAGCGTGGTTAAGGAATACCATGAGCGCACTAATTGCGGTGTTAAACTTATACCCATCAATGTCTGTTGTCACCTTTTGAATTGTCTTGTGGATAAGCTTTGTGGTCTCAGGTGTCTCTGTCTCAGTGAGGTGCTCAGAAAGACCATACACCCGTTCGAGGAACCTTCTGAGACCAGCAATACCCCTCATATCCCATGCGTAGTTTGCAAGCTCACCATACGGTCCCATGAACGCGAGGTACATGCGAACCGTATCAGCACCAAGTAGCTTCACCTGTTCGTCAGGATCAATGACATTACCCTTTGACTTACTCATTTTGTTACCGTCAGGACCAAGGACGAGACCCCGGTTGATACGCTTTTTGTATGGCTCTGATTCTGTGACTAGCCCAAGATCAAAAAGGGCCTTTTGCCAAAAACGTGAATAGAGTACATGCATGGTCGTATGCTCGGCACCACCAAAATACGTATCCACCTGCATCCAGTCCTGCTGTGCTTCTTTCGAAGAAAACTCGTTACTATTGGCATTATCAATGTATCGCAAAAAGTACCACGAGGAATCAACGAAGGTATCCATGGTTTCAACTTCAGGAGTCCACCCCTCTCCGAAAATACGAGTGACACGTTCTTTGAGCTCCCAACTCTTTGCAAGTGGTGGTTCACCAGTGGGGGTGAAATCAACGTCTGTAGGAAGGTGCCACGGGAGATGCTCCTTTGGAATCGGGTGTGGCATTCCCTCAGGGTCATAGACAATTGGAATTGGAACACCCCAGTACCGCTGACGACCAATGGACCAATCGCGCAGACGGTACGTATTGGTCATTGTCCCACCTACTTTTTCTGTAATAGCAACCTTCGCCTCTTCAGAGTTCATGCCATCAAACTCTCCGGAGTGAATCATGTATCCATTCCCCGCAAAAATGTCATCACCTCGTACCGGGGATTCCATAACACCAGGTTCCTTTCCAACCACTTGCTGTATAGGAAGACTAAACTTCTTTGCAAACGCGAAATCGCGCTCATCGTGTGCGGGGACTGCCATAATGGCACCGGTGCCATACCCCCTGAGGACGTAATCAGCAATGTACACAGGGATTTCTTTCCCCGTCGCAGGATTTGTCGCAGTGATACCCTCGAGCTTGATGCCTGTTTTTTCTTTCTCGGTCTTCGTACGCTCAATATCGTCCTTGTGTGACGTGAGCACTCGATACTCCTCAACCATCTGCCAATTCAGGATACGCTCTCTGAGTGCGGTGACGATGTCGTGCTCAGGGGCAAGTACGACGTACGTTGCACCATAGAGTGTGTCTGGCCGTGTGGTGAATACCTGAAGTCCATCTCCTGTTGAGAGCATGAAAGTGAGAAGTGCGCCCTTCGAGCGTCCAATCCATTGTCGTTGCGCTTCCTTAATGTGTTCTGGCCAATCAAGTGCGTCGAGGTCATCAATGAGTCGATCAGCATAATCGGTAATACGAAGCATCCATTGTTTCATATCACGACGCTCGATGACATCTCCAGAACGTTCACAGGTACCATTTGAAAGTACTTGCTCATTTGCAATCACCGTGTGGCACCCTGGGCACCAATTCACCGTACCAGTCCCCTGATATGCGATTCCCTTTTCAAAAAATTGTGTGAACATCCACTGTGTCCACGCGTAGTACTCTGGGTCAGTTGAGCTGGTCGTCTTATCCCACGAAAATGCATTCCCCATACTCTCAAGCTGTTCACGCATGTACGCAATGTTCGATTCTGTCCACGCTTTTGGATCGAGTCCTCGCTTTATCGCAGCGTTCTCAGCAGGAAGACCGAACGCATCAAAGCCCATAGGGAAAAGCACCTGCTTCCCCTGCATACGGCGCGCACGAACGTACATATCCACAACCGCAAATGCAAACCAATGCCCTATGTGAAGGTTTCCAGACGGATACGGCCATTCGGCGAGTATGTACTCTTTTTCTCGCGTGTTATCACGCGCACCTACGGTATACATACCAGACTCTTTCCACTCTTTCTGCCACTTTTTCTCAATGAGCTCGTGATTAAATTTTTTGTGCATAGAAAATCATCCTATTCGATATATGTCGTATTATGCCGTGTAACTACAATTAGTCCAGCACCTGTTTCTGTGGATTGAGAATTCGGGTGAAACACCACTTCCCCTTTCCATGGTTCCAGTCGTCAGGATTTTTAATACTGAGCGGTTCTGCATACATCCCCATACCAGAATTATAGTAACCATTCGATACAATCGGTTCAGACGCAAATTCTGCACAGAGTTCAAAACGCTCAGCGTCGAGTACCGCATACGTATACGGGGTGCGCTCATCGGGAGCCTCAGGAATAGCGAGTGCTCCGTATGCCTCGGCAATGGTCTTTGGTAATGCTCCGTTCAACATTGCATACGATTGAATCTGGTACTGAATATTTTGTAGGTCCGTAACTTGTCGTGAGTCGAGGTTTACATCACGTACCTCTCCTGGCGTCTGTGTGTGCATGAAGCCGGTAACCAAAGCGAGAATAACCGCACACGAGACGACAGCTCCATAGTAGAGAGAATTCTGTTCATGCGCCTGCCAGTATCCCCGAGCGTCAAGAAGGTAGTAGATGAATGCCGTTCCGGTCACCAAGAGGACCGTCACTGCCTTGAGCGCAAAACGCATGGTCAGTTCACCCTCGAGGAAACTATTGAGTATTGCCACAAGGTCCCCGAGGAGCACGCCACCCCCAACAAGGAGTGAGAGGTATATGAGCCACTTGGTGAGAGTGAGATACGTACCGTGCTCAGTGCGTCGAATAACATTCACAAGACGAGTGAGCACGAGGTAAGCTGGAAAAAAGACAATGAGCATAGCAATAGTAAAACGAATGGCAGAACTGGCACTTTCGTACTCCCAAGGCATACTTGCTTGATCTGGGTACAAAACGGTAATGACGCTGAGTAAGAGCGTAATGAGTGCACCAATAGATACGTATAAGGTGATGAGCGAGCCCAGTTGGAGGGCAAAATTTTTTGCGGTGTTTTCCATATACATAACATTGTGCGCTTAAAATTGAGTTTTGTACAGAGCGTTCTTTGGCACAAAATTCTGTGAAGAAAGTCTTTCTATGCTGTATGGTGATTTGGACTATCGGTTTTGTAGCAGTATACTACCGGTATTATTCTTCATGTACCTCTTTTTTTATGAAACCAGAAGATCTGCAACAAGCACCTAAAATTTTTTGTGAAAATATCAAAGTGGGTTTTACCCCTGAGTATTTTGTCATGGGGCTAAGCTCTGGTACTCAGTCTTCTATCTATTCACTTACTCCTCAACATGCAAAACGTCTCCTCCAGTACCTCACCCACGAACTTGCACAATTTGAAAAACTGCATGGAGAAATCACCGCTGAGTGGAATCCAAACATCGTGAGTCCAGTGCAAAACATCCACCCACCGCATGAAATGAGTTAAGAGATGAAAAAAGCCCGACAGCGAAGCTGTCGGGCTTTTTTCTATTCTGACTGATTTGGCATCGGACAACTCGTTTTCTCGGAAAGTTTTTCAAATGTTTGTTCACCACTTGCTTTTGTCCCATCTGCAAAAATCCATGTCGGGTACCCCTCAATTCCCTTATCAGCACATTCTTTCGTTTGGTTCTGCCCATCTGGTGTTGAGCACTCAACATAGGGAAGCTTCTTTGAATTTTGGAATAGTTCTTTCTGCGCCTTACAGTGAGAACACCAAAACGTGCCATAAAATGTTGCACCAGAGTCACTGATACACTGCGCAAACGTATCTATTGGTGAATTTGCCACCGCTGTTTCTTCTCGTGCAGGATCCGCTTGATTGCGAACAAAGATCATAAGTGCGAGTAGCGCAATAACAAACACACCGTATGCGATTGTCGTTTTTGTCATTTTCATACCCGACAGTATATCGTACTGAAATGCAATGTACAGAGGAGGCTACCGTCGTGATTTGACCCGATCAGT
>CAZDUC010000001.1:2927-6820 GCA_964508585.1 uncultured Candidatus Saccharibacteria bacterium | reverse complement strand
CCACGATCCTGAAGATTCCAGAGTGAAAACCCAAGTGCTTTTCCAGTAGCCATCGATACCATTGATCCAGCCTGTCGTTTCTTAATGTCTCCTGCGTGTGGTTTAAAACCAATGACTCGTGAACAGAGAATTCCCATACCACGAGTATCAATGATAAATTGTCCCTTGTACCCGAGAAGCCCTCGCGTTGGACCTTCGAGAATGAGTCGAACTTGATTCTCGTGCATAATCATGTCTTGCAAAATAAATGCCCGACGTCCAAGTTTTTCAATGACCGCCCCTTGAAATTCACTCGGAATATCAACCGTCACCTCTTCAAACGGCTCGTACTTCCCATCCTCGCGCTCTTCAATAATTGCCTGTGGTTGAGACACCTGGAGTTCATACCCTTCTCGTCGCATGTTTTCAAGGAGAATAGAGATGTGCATTTCACCACGCCCAAAGACTTTGCACGAATCACCACTCCCCTCAAAATCTACACGAAGCCCGACATTGATTTCGAGCTCTTTCTCGAGGCGTTCGCGGATTTGACGCGTGGTGACGTACTTTCCCTCACGTCCCGCAAATGGTGAGTTGTTGACCACAAAGTCGAGTGCAATAGTCGGCTGGTCAACTGCAATCGCATCGAGTGGCTGTGCTTGATCAATGTCACTTAAAGTCTCGCCAATATTGATGTTCGGGAATCCCGCGACAATCACAATATCTCCTGCGTAGGCAGTATCAGACTCAACACGTTCAATACCCTTAAAGGTAAAGAGTTTTGTCACCTTCCCCCTCCGTGGCTCTTGTCCCTTGTGGAGAATGAAGACATTCTGATTGAATTTGAGCTCGCCTTCATAAATACGCGCAATCGCAAGACGACCAAGGAAGTTGTCATACCCGAGATTAAATACCTGCGCACGGAGTACTTCACCCTCTGAGTACCCTTTCGCAGGTTGCACTTTTTCAAGAATCGTATCAAGGAGTGGTGTGAGGTCGGTGGACTCGTCAGTAAGCGCACGCTTTGCAATTCCCTGTCGTCCAATTGCGTACACAGTCGTAAAGTTAGCCTGCTCATCATTTGCACCAAGTTCAAGAAAAAGTTCGAGTACCATTTCTTCCGCTTTGTGTGGATTTGCAGCTGGTTTATCAATCTTGTTTATCACAACGATTGGATTAAGGCCCAATTCAAGTGACTTTTTGAGCACGAAGCGTGTCTGTGGCATTGGCCCCTCCTGAGCGTCTACGATGAGGAGTACCGCATCAATTGAGCGAAGTACACGTTCCACCTCAGAACCAAAGTCTGCATGCCCTGGAGTATCGACAATGTTGATCTTTGTCCCCTTATACTCCACCGATGCATTTTTTGCATAGATGGTTATACCACGCTCTTGCTCTAGCGAGTTCGAGTCCATGGTAGCGTTTGCGTCAGTGACCGCACCAGTCTGACGCATGATGGCATCGGTGAGTGTCGTTTTGCCGTGATCTACGTGCGCGATAATCGCGATATTTCGTGTTTCTTGTACTGACATATAATAAATAGATATAAAATGCGCCGTCTGGCGCTCTAAAGACTACATAGAGTAACTCATACATCACTTTTTGTCAAAAATATGAAAGATTTTTTGACATAAGAATATCTTGTGTTATAGTATCTACAGATTTCAGGAACATTCCTGAACGTACAAACAGGAGATCGTTATGGAACTGGTACTTTTTAAAGAGTTCGGTGCAAAGAAAAAGGAGATGGGGGTAGTTGACATAGACATGCTCCAGTTGGTTCATGCCACGGACGGTCGCTTGACTCTCGGATATTTTGATGGAACCATGAGTGTGGTTGCTGCCACCCGTCGTAGTGTCGATAGGAAATCCTGGCACTATGGAGTCAATAACAAGATGCTATTTGTTGCTGGCCAAAATCTTGCACTCGACATGAATCGGATTGTTGAGATTCGGTTCTTCCCTCGTGGTGATCCCCAAAATGAGGAAAACGCTCGCAGGCCAGAGATTCGAATATGGTTCAAGCATGGGGAATTCCATATGCCAGGAGACAAACACCGAGCCAGGGAACTCATGAAACTGTGGATGAACTGTAAGCAAAACGAACGATAGGACATTCCACTTCTTGCCTTTGGCACATGATGCATAAAAGCCACCCAACTTCGGTTGGGTGTTTTTTTGTTCCCAACTAGGTCTCTATCTACATACATGTGCAACATCGTAAGTTGCACATAATTTCGAGAACGACCTTTGTACTCATGATGTAGATTTATTGATCAGATTTTCTTTTTTGCTTTGTTTTATTAAAAGTTCCTTTTCATTTTTTGTATATTTTTTGATTGCAGACTCTCGTATCTGTGCCTCGCTCCTTGAGGCACAGGTTTCTCGATACACCACACTAATCGGAAACCGTGACCTTGTATACTTTGCCCCAGTCTTCCCCTCTTTGTGTTCAAGAAATCTCCTCTCAATGTCAGTCGTCACCCCGGTGTAGAGCGACCCATCGCTACAGCGAAGCATGTATACAAACCAAGTTCCTATATTTACATTCATATGTATTATCTGATAGTATCACAGTACTCAAAGAGTGTTGGCTCGCACTTTTTCGAAGTTGAGTTAATTGAGCTGCCACAGGAGTTAGGGGTTCTAGTAGCGGCGAGCGAACGAACTTGTACACACCACCCTAACGTAATTCCTGTGGCTTTTTTATGCAATCATGAATTCAATGACGTCACCATCTTGTACAATGTACGCTTTTCCTTCGGTGCGAAGTTTCCCCTGCTCGCGCGCTTTTGCAAACGAACCTGTTGTTACCAAATCCTCAAAAGTCACCACCTGCGCGCGAATGTAGCGTGACTGAAAGTCGGTATGTATCGCTGCGCCGGCTTCAGGACCAGTTGCCCCCTGCTTCACTGTCCATGCACGTGTCTCCTTTTCACCGGTGGTGAAGTACGACATGAGCCCGAGTCGGTGGTAGCAGGCACGGATGAGTGAGTCAATGCCCGAGTCGAGTGTCGCATACTCACGTCTAAATTCGAGCTTCTCATCTTCTTCCAAATCCTTGAGTTCGTGCTCCACACCCGCATCGATGATGACGTACTCAGAACCAGTGCTCTCAATGAAATCCATGAGCTCAGTCCACCGATCATCATTTGTTTCATCAAAATTGTATGCACCATTTTTCTTGTTGAAGACATAGAGAATTTCCTTCATGGTAAGGAGATGCAGATGCTTCACGAGTTGTGCTTCAATGTCATCAAATTCGAATGTCTGTGCGAGCTTCCCATGTTCGAGGTGTGGAAGAAGTCGCTCGAGCATGTCGGACTCTTTCTGTGCAATTTTTTCACCTCGCTTTGCGTCCTTCTGCACGTTTCCAAGTCGCTTTGAGACAGTCTCCGCATCAGCGAGAATGAGCTCGAGGTTGATAACCTCAATGTCAGAGAGTGGGTCCACTGCTCCACCCACGTGAATAACATCGGGATCATCAAAGATACGTACCACTTCTGCAATCATGTCAGTCTCACGAATGTTGGCGAGAAACTTGTTTCCCAAACCTTCACCTGAGGACGCTCCACGGACGAGTCCCGCTATATCGACAAACTCGATAATTGCAGGAATGGTTTTTTGAGAATTTGAAATATTTGAGAGTGTCTCCAACCGTTTGTCAGGTACAGCAACCACTCCCACCGAAGGATCAATGGTACAAAATGGGTAATTCTCCGCAGGGACTGCATTTCGAGTAAGTGCATTAAAGAGCGTCGATTTTCCGACGTTGGGAAGACCTACGATTCCAACTGATAGTGACATATTTTTGTTATGAGTGAATACGAATTAAAAAAATAGAAATACTCTTGTGGTGGACATATTTTTGTTATGAGTGAATACGAATTAAAAAAATAGAAATACTCTTGTGG
>CAZDUC010000001.1:0-2827 GCA_964508585.1 uncultured Candidatus Saccharibacteria bacterium | reverse complement strand
GACATATTTTTGTTATGAGTGAATACGAATTAAAAAAATAGAAATACTCTTGTGGTGGACATGCCCTAATTGAGTTACAAAATTAGCGTGCATGGAGAAGAATCAGAAAAATGAGTAGCATACAACACCATGAGCCTGTTAGCGTATCAGATTTTTTGACTTTTGCACATACCATACGTAGTGCTCTACCAAAAACTTTCGCGGACACCGCTAGTCATCAGCCACTACACCACGTACCGTCTCCTCCTGCTGTCTTTTTTTCTTTTCATCAGCATCACTATCGTCAGTGCCCCATAGTGTACTCGGCACCATTCGCATCTTGCTAATGTGAGGTACCCGAGGAATAAACACCGAAGCAAGCCCGGCAATAACTGCAATTTGATAGTATCCAAAACCGATAGCCATACCAATAGCTCCTGCAAACCAAATACTCGCCGCGGTCGTGAGGTTGCGAACGGTGAGTCCGTCCTTGAGTATCAAGCCAGCCCCAAGAAATCCAATCCCAGACACGACCTGTGCGGCAATTCGTGACTGTGACGCTGGGTCAACGGTGAGCGACATGAAGGTAAACAACATTGCACCAGAAATCACAAACGAGTGGGTACTGATGCCGGCATCCTTACCACGCGACTCTCGCTCTGCTCCAATAATGAAGCCGAGCGCAATAGCGATGAGGAGATCGATGCTAAACGTCACCGTTGTCGGATCGATTGAAAAGTATGACGATACTGTCTCTAACATTGCTGATATATATCACATATCATTCCTGAATTCAAACTACTCATACGAGATCCGCTCAACGGGCCCCGGTATGCTTCCCCAAAGCAATTTTTCCAACGAAAAATACGAACAGACAGAGACATACAATCACCGTACCGATAATACTCGGATACGCACCACCGAATTCATTTGGTGAAAGATGCTTCAGTAGTATACCGAGGTACGCCCATACAAGCACTAGTCCATACATCCAATTTCTATCCCGTCGCATCCGCACAATGCCAATGAATGCACCGACGAGCAATATAATACTCGTCCACACAAAGTCAGCGATACCGAATCCATTCCAACCAATACTCACAAGGAGTACTGTGATATTGGCAATGGTTGCTACCGTAATCCATCCAAAGTACACACTGAACGGAGCCACGATGAAAAGTGTCTCTTTTGGAGTGAACTCTCGAGTACGAAGTGTGTCTGCGATGGTGATGAGCGATCCAAGAATAACTGTCATGATGGCCACGGAGAGCAGAATATAATCGTAGTGCCATGCGAATATCCATGAAATGTTGGCGAGTGAACTTACCATAAACGCAACGTTCACTTTTTTCAGTAGTGCCTCATTTGTTTGACTTCGCTCTTTTTCGAATATACCAAACTGGTACAGAACGTACCCAGCAAGGAGTAGATAGATGAGTCCCCAAATTGAGAACGTCACCCCGGCCGGTGCAAAAAGATTTGGATAGGCATCTGATATGGCGCCGGTAGAACGGTTATTAATGGGTAGCCCATTCGCTAAAAAATTTACGAATACCATCGATACGTACGTGAACGCTACAAGAATTTTTATAAACATATATATGTATGTATGGTATCATCTGTCAGTGATAAGTAGAAGACTCGTTATAAATACACTCTGTGAATTTGGGCCCATCTTGGCATTCATTGTACTTTTCGAAATCAAAGATTTCATGGCGGGCGTCATTGCAATGATGGTGGCAAATGTTATTTCACTCTTCGTGCTCCAAAAATATGAAAAACATATTCCTATGTTTGCGCTCATCTCTTCGGGCTCAGTACTCATTTTCGGCGGTGTGACGCTTTTTATTCATATTCCGAGTATATTCATTTTGCGAGACACCATATTCGACGGCATCTTTGGCTCGGTACTCATTGCATCGGTCTGGTATGGGAAGCCACTTTTTAAGTACATCTTTCGTGGTGTATTCGCCATCACCGACGCAGGATGGAGTGCACTCAGCATGCGCTGGGGTATATTCTTCCTTATTCTTGCACTCATAAACGAATGGGTGCGCCACACCCTCACACCAGAAGATTGGGTACTAGCAAAGATTTTCATCATCGTGCTCTCGGTACTCTTTGGTGCGTACCAACTCCGGCTCACCAAAAAAGAACGCCTCCCCGACGCAACCGCATGGGGTATTCGAATGTAAAAAATGTGTCACCTATTCAAATTACGGCTTCCATGTGCTAGCATAAAATAAGACATACCAAAAGGAGGAGTTCTTCACATGAAAACGACATATGTGTTTGTTCTACTTTCAGTACTCAGCTCGTTTCTCACGGCACCAGCACACGCTGAACGTCAGATAACGGTAAGCTTCTCGTCGGCGACCCTTTTCGTAAGGGATCTTACCACACCAGATGGTGAAGAAGTGACATTACTTGAAACTCCGGTCGTATTACCCAAGGCAAACTTCTACAGTCTCCCTGCGACCGGCACCGTGGTGCGAGCAGAAATGGGTCCATCGTGGACTCCAACACCAACAATGCACCGCACCAAGCCTGGAAAGTACCAGAGCTACTATCCTCCGTACGCAAGAGGAAACGCCATGGGTCATTGCAAACTGACCATCGATTACGATGGCAACCCCTCAGGACTCGATGCGGTACGGATTCACGGCAACGCAAAAGAAAGAGATCTTGGCAGAAAATTGTCAGCCGGATGCATACGAATTCCGAATCACGTATGTTCGACCATTGTTGCACTGAGTAATGAAGTTCCTGTACGAGTGATGTTTGAGCACTGACAATCGCTCGAATCTCAATTAACCCCCAGCACCTTGCTTGGGGTTAATTTCTTTAA